>NZ_JAXCWE010000016.1:0-70409 GCF_034045265.1 Pedobacter sp. CFBP9032
GGAATAGTCCTTTTGGGTGCGCTTCTGGTAACCCGAATTTATAATAATTGTCATAACGATTTATTTTTGTATCGCTATTTCAGGACTAGACAAGGATATAAAAAAAGAAAGCTTCCAAGGTTGTACCAGGGAAGCTTCTTTTAGTTTAGGTTGTTTAGTTTATGTTGATTATGAATAAGTCTCTTAAATTTTGTAAAAAAAGCGCCGTTGCCAGCGCTTTTTTTAAACCAAATATATAATAATAATTAACGAGCATCACAAAAGTACTAAAAAAATCTATTTAAGCAACAAATATTTACAAAAAAGATATAAATATTTATAAAAATCTATAAAACACATCATTTAACTACAATTTCTATTGTATAAATATCAATAAAATCGGTTAGTTATAAATTTTAGAAATAAAAATCCATTTTTTTAAATACAAAACCATACTTTAAAGAAATATTTAAGTCAAATGATAGAAAATTTTATAAAAAATTACTTAAATCACCCAAAAACTTATGATGAAATGTTTCTTGATGGTGAAAGCTATAGAAACCACTATCAAAATTTCATCAAAAATTTCTCAAGAGAGTCTCTTGAAAACTTAAATAAAAAGGAAGAGTTGGCAAAAAAACTCTTTATGAGCCAGGGTATTACCTTTACTGTTTACGATAGCGGTGAGGGCATCGAAAAAATCTTTCCCTTTGATATTATTCCACGCATTATCACCTCAAGCGAATGGGCGTTTATAGAAAAAGGAATCAAGCAAAGACTTAAAGCTTTAAATCTCTTTTTGAAAGACATTTACAGCAATCAGTTTATCCTTAAAGATCAGATCGTACCCATCAACGTGATTTACTCTTGTCCTCATTTTTTACGAGAAATGCATCACGTAAACGTACTGCACGACATCTACATTCACATCGCCGGCATTGACCTGATTCGTGATCATGATGGTACTTTTTACGTACTGGAAGATAATCTCCGAACGCCATCCGGCGTAAGTTATATGCTGGAGAATCGGGAAATCACCAAGAGATTGTTTCCTGATTTAATTCCGCAATGCGGCGTAAGGAGCGTAACTGAATATCCTGCCATATTATATAAAAACCTGATGGCGCTATCGCCTAGAGCCGTTTCTAATCCTACTATAGTGCTCCTTAGTCCCGGCATGTACAATTCGGCTTATTATGAACATACCACTTTAGCCCGCCTAATGGGCGTTGAATTGGTTGAGGGACGGGATTTGGTGGTTCAAAATCATAAAGTTTTTATGAAGACCACTATTGGCTTACAACAAGTTGATGTAATTTATCGCCGTGTTGATGATGATTATATTGATCCACTGGTATTTAACCCTAATAGTGTTTTAGGCGTTGCAGGTTTAATGGGCGCCTACCGAAAAGGAAATGTGGCCATTGTAAATGCAGTAGGAAATGGTGTTGCCGATGATAAAGCAGTTTATACCTACGTTCCAGATATGATTAAGTATTACCTGAACGAAGAACCGATCTTAAAAAATGTTCCAACTTATCAATTAAGTAATCGTGATGAACTTGATTACGTTTTCTCAAACATCAATACCATGGTGGTTAAAAAAACCAATGGAAGTGGTGGCTATGGGATGTTAATGGGACATGCGGCATCAGAACAGGAGACTGAAGCATATAAAATGGAAATCTTAAAAGATCCAAGAAATTTTATTGCTCAGCCTACCATTAGCCTTTCTTCGGCACCATGTTTTATTAACGGAAAACTGGCACCCCGAAGAATCGACCTCAGGCCTTTTGCTTTAAACGGACCGGATGGTATCTCAATTGTACCTGGCGGATTAACCCGCGTGGCCTTAAAAGAGGGATCCCTTGTGGTGAACAGTTCGCAGGGCGGAGGCAGTAAAGATACCTGGGTTTTAACTTCTTAAAATAACCATATGTTAAGTAGAGTAGCATCTAGCCTGTATTGGCTAAGCAGATATGTAGAACGTAGTGATGGTATGCTTCGCATGTTAAAAATAAATTATGCCTCATCGCAAGATACCATCCAGGAATTTACCTGGAAACCGGTGATCAGAATTTTTTCTTCTGATGATGAAAATGAACTCTTAAATATTCAGCATGACAGCAGAGCGGTAATTGAATATTTGCTGTTAAATAAAGATAATCCCAATTCAATTTTAAATATCGTAACCCTGGCCAGGGAAAATGCCCGGAGTGTACAGGAACATATTCCAAAAGATTTGTGGCAATGCCTGAATGAGTATTATCACACCGTTAAAGATGAAAAACTATTGTGGTACGTGCAGGAAGATGACCCCATTACCGCTTTAGATATTTTAATCAAACAGGTAATGCTCTATCATGGAACGGCAGATAGCGCTATGGAACGTGGGGAAAGCAGAAGCTTTATGAAAATTGGTAAACATTTGGAACGGAGTATTCAATCGATAGATATTTTAGATATCAAATTTAGTTCCATAAGCACTAATCCTGATTTGCTTACCGATATCGCCTACTGGAAACACCTGTTGCTCTCTTTAGGTGGCTACGAACTTTACCTCAAAACTTACAGACAAGGTTTTGACGCCAAAAATATTATCGAACTGGTGATGTTAAATAACGATTTTCCAAGATCTGCACTATATTCTATGAATAATATAGAACGTTATTTTAGTCGGTTAAAAAGTGAAAGTAATATTGAAGATTACAACAATCTTTCCTTTAAAATTGGAAGGTTAAAAAGCATGATTACCTACAGTTCGGTAAATACAATGGAAGAAGATCAGCTTCATCATTATTTAACAGAGATAAAAACTGAGCTTTTTGGCATTGGTAACCTGCTTAATGAATATTATTTTGCAAATTCATAATACTTTAAAATTGACTAACAACCCACCTAATCAGCCATAAAATGCCAATTTTTAAAATAAAACACATTACCAATTACAAATATGAATCGCCGATCAGGGATAGTGCAAACCAGATTATTCTATTCCCGATAAAAGATGATTTCCAGAAAGTGGTACAACATGATTTAAATATTTCCGGAAGTCCGGATATTGAAATTTTTATAGATTATTATGGAAATGAGGTGGGTACATTTACCCAAAATGAACCGCATACGCAGTTAAAGATTTTCTCTAAAGTAAGTGTAGAAACCTTTCCAAAACCACTTCCACAGGATGATATGTTTAGCCGCGAGCAATGGAATAGTTTAGATGCGATAAAATATGAAGTAAACTATATTGATTACCTCAGGCAGGAATCTTTCGAAGGCATGATGCAATTAAAAGAAACTGCACTGGCCATAAAAACCATTGAGGATACCCCTTATCAAACATCAATAAAATATTGTGCGCACGTTTTCAATAATTATGAATACATTAAAGGAATAACGGCTGTTGATACCACCATTGATGAGATTTTAAAGCTGAAAGCAGGTGTTTGTCAGGATTTTGCACATGTACTTACAGCCATGTTACGCCTAACGGGGATTCCGGCCAGATACGTAAGCGGCTACATCTGCCCCAATCAAGATGGCATGCGTGGTGAAGGCGCAACCCATGCCTGGGCAGAAGCTTATTTACCTGAATATGGATGGCTGGGCCTGGATCCTACCAACAACTGTATTGCTAATGAAAAGCATGTGCGTTTAGCCGTAGGCAGAAACTTCGCCGATTGCTCTCCTGTTAAGGGCGTTTATAAAGGTGGTTTTGAACACCTGATGGAAGTAAACGTTTCCGTGGGCTACAATGATGAGGATTTTAATGATCATGAAAATTATTTCCAGCCAAAAGAGGTCAACTATACAAAACCTTCAGGTATCGCGACCGCAAATATTAGAAAGCAGAATAGTTATCAACAGTATATGGAAGCAATGCAACAGCAGCAACAGCAGTAGGCAGTTTACAGTTCACAGTTTTCAGTTTGCAGTTTTTTAGTTTGCCTCAACTCGTCGGATGAATATTGGCATATAGGCTATATTCATCCGATGACTTAGAAAATTTCTCTACTTTCTAAAATCTCGGTAATCTTTTCGTTTTCAATAATCCACATCCCTATTCTTTCGGCGGTAATTCCATCCATAAGTTTATAAGTAAACACAGGCCTATTATTAGTCATTTTCGTTGAGAGATATTTAAATATTATATTTTCATTTTGCTCTAAATTTTCGGCTACCTCTATAATATGAGTTGATATGACAAAGCAACAATCAGCGATTTTGGAGAACGACTTCGTAATAGATAATGAGCCATCGAAGGCATCTTTCACATTTGTTCCACGGAAAAGTTCGTCGAAAATAACGAAGATATTTTTTTTGTTTTTAATCACCTGTGCCACCTGTTTAACCCTCAATACCTCATTGTAAAAATGGCTGTAACCTGCGTTCAAATTGTCGGGTAGGTTGATAGTAGAAACCAGCCCCTGCCAGATTCCCGTCTTCATCGATTTCACCGGAACCGGAAGTCCCAGATGTGCTAAATAGATTGCAACACCTATTGATTTTAAAAAAGTAGATTTTCCGGCCATATTGCTGCCGGTAAGGAAACAAACGTTTCTCCCCTCGCCAAAGGATAAATCGTTAGCAACCGGAGCTTCCAGAAAAGGATGAAAGATACCCTCAATTGTAAAATCCCTATGTGCTGTTATCACTGGCATCTTTAGGTTATGTTTTCTTGCTGCAAGAACAACCGAATAAAATGCATCAATCTTATACGTAATACTTAACAGTTTTTTAATTGTGGAGAATGCTTTTCCACGAAAAATAATGTCAAATCTCTCCAGCTCAAATATGGTTAATTTCCTGTATGGTTGTTTCATCAACTCCCCAAACATCTTATACTTAGACAACTCGAGTATAACGTCATCAAACTCGATAATGAGTTCAGGCCGGGTAATACCTGGGCTGGCAAAAACACCAATTAATTCCCTGCATAAATTAACTATTGATCCTATTCCTTTCTGCTTAAGATAATAGACCTGATTAGGCGTAAAAAAATAACTTAGTGAAGATTTCAATGCCCTGATGGGAGAAAAATATTTCACTTTTGTGTTTAAACATAAATATCCTTCAACAAAATCAATATTCGTTCGATCGAAAGCTATATTTCCTTTGTAATCAGAAAGGTATTTGATTAGCTCCTGCCGATGATTAATAAGTGTAATATCTGTAGTGGGTGATTGAAAAAGCTGCATTAACTCTTCATTCCCCTTAAGTGTACCCGTAAAATTAAATAAAGAAAAAACACTTTTATTTGATCCATGAGAATCGAAAATATTAAGATCGTTTAAAGTTTGTTTATCGATATCAAATTTATACATGAGCAGTCAGATCAAAAGCGTTTACCATTATGGAATATAAAGCAATTTAAAACTGTATTTTGATATTATCTCTTATATCGAAGGAAATTTTAATCGTAGATTATTTGAATAGAAGAATTTCAAAAATATAAATCTAAATCCTTATTTTTGCGGCTTTTACAAATATCAATATGATTAAGAGACAGCAAATTAAAGATTTATTAAAATCGACTGCATTTGGCACAGAAGTAACGGTTATGGGATGGGTAAGAACTTTCCGCAATAATCAGTTTATCGCTTTAAATGATGGAAGTTGCATGAGCAATATCCAGGTAGTGATCGATTTTAATAATTTACCAGATGAGCTGTTAAAAAGAATCACCACGGGCGCTGCCATTTCTGCAACCGGAAGTCTAGTAGAATCGTTAGGAAAAGGCCAAACGGTAGAAATTAAAGCAACTTCAGTAGAAATTTTAGGTGATAGCGATCCCGAAAAATTCCCTTTACAACCTAAGAAACATAGCTTGGAATTTTTACGTGAAATTGCGCACCTGCGTTTCCGCACCAATACTTTTAATGCGGTTTTCAAGGTTCGCCATGCATTGGCTTTCGCCATCCACCAGTTTTATAACGAGCGTGGTTTCGTGTACATGCATACACCGGTTATTACGGCGAGTGATGCCGAAGGTGCCGGTGAGATGTTTAAAGTAACTACTTTAGATTTTGACAATACACCACGTACTGAAGATGGAAAAGTTGATTTTTCACAAGATTTCTTCGCACGTGCAACCAACTTAACCGTTTCCGGACAGTTAGAAGGCGAATTGGCCGCTATGGCTTTTGGTAAGATTTATACTTTTGGTCCGACATTCAGGGCTGAAAACTCCAATACTACCCGTCACCTTGCCGAATTCTGGATGGTTGAACCAGAATTTGCCTTTGCTGATTTAGAGGATAACATGCAGCTGGCAGAAGACATGATGAAGTATGTAATTAAATATGCTTTAGACAACTGTAAAGATGAGTTGGAATTCTTAAATACACGCTTAGCTGAAGAAGACAAACAGAAACCTCAGAATGAGCGCAGCGAGTTCACTTTATTAGAAAAATTAGATTTCTGCTTAGCCAATGATTTTGAACGCTTAACCTATACCGAGGCGATCAGAATTTTAAAATCATCCAAGCCAAACCAGAAAAAACAATTTAAATATTTGATTGATGAGTGGGGAGCAGATTTACAAAGCGAACACGAACGTTTCTTAGTAGAAAAGCATTTCAAAAAGCCTGTAATTTTAACTGATTATCCGGCAGATATTAAATCATTTTACATGCGCCAGAATGAACCAGATGCTGAAGGCAGACAAACTGTTGCCGCAATGGATATTTTGTTCCCGGGCATTGGCGAAATGATTGGTGGTTCTCAACGTGAAGAACGCCTGGATCGTTTAACTAAAAGAATGGAAGATTTAAATATTCCTCAGGATGAACTTTGGTGGTATTTAGATACCCGCCGTTTCGGAACAGCACCACATGCGGGCTTCGGTTTAGGCTTCGAACGTTTGGTATTGTTCGTTACCGGAATGACAAACATCCGCGATGTAATTGCTTTCCCTAGATTCCCTAAAAACGCAGAGTTTTAAGAAGGGTTTAGGGTTTAGGGTTTAGGGTTTAGGGTTTAGGGTTTAGGCAAAACAAACGGCTAAACTAAAGGGTCAGGTTTTTGAAACCTGATCCTTTTTTTTTTTTATAAGTAGCTTAACAATAATTTGTTATATCTCGGCATAATAGAATAGGATTGCTACGAATATTACAAATGAAGGATCGGAGCATATTCTCGTAAAGACGTTCATGGAGCAGAGAAATGAATGTACTAAACTAACACACTCTTCATTTCGAGGTATAAAAAAGCCCTGTAAATGTTTCACTTACAGGGCTTTCTTATTATTAAAATAGTTTAAATTCCGTCATCATGCATGGTATCACTATATGGATTGGCATGTTGATAATCAACTGCAGAAACCTTATAATCTGTTGGCGCAAAGGTTGTTGCCGTACTCAAAGCCATCCCTAATTCAAAACGGGTTGGATACGGTGTTTGCAATAAACTTCCGGCAGGGATATAAGGGAAACTCTCCAGGTAAGATTGCATTACGCTAGAGCTTACTCTCCTGTTAATATAGGCCCTGCTTAATTGATGGGGTTCACGTAAACCCGCAGCCCCCAACAGTTCCACAGCACTTGCAACAGTCAGGTTATGGAAATTTTTCACCCGGACCGTTTTATCCTCCACCACTAAACCTTTCATTAAACTTTGATCTTGGGTGGCTACACCTGTTGGGCAAGTATTGCTATTACATTCCAACGCCTGAATACAACCTAAGGCGAACATCATCCCGCGGGCTGCATTACATAAATCAGCTCCCAAAGCAATATTTTTCACTAAATCGAAGCCCGTTGCTACCTTACCAGAAGCAATGATTTTGATGTGCTTTTTTAAATCAAAACCGTTTAATACATCGTAAACAAAGGCAACACCTTCACGCAATGGCATACCCACAGAATTAGAAAACTCTTGTGGTGCTGCACCCGTTCCACCTTCTCCCCCATCTACCGTGATGAAATCAGGATATATACCCGTTTCAATCATCGCTTTGCAAATGGCATAAAATTCACTTTTTCTACCAATACATAATTTAAACCCGACTGGCTTTCCGCCGGATAAATCACGTAATTTTTTCACAAACTCCAACAAACCAATTGGCGTATTAAATGCCGAATGCGCTGGCGGAGACAATACATCTTTTCCTTCTGGCACTAAACGGATTCGCGCTACTTCTGCAGTAACTTTTTTGGCAGGCAACATTCCACCATGGCCAGGTTTAGCACCTTGAGATAATTTAATCTCGATCATTTTCACCTGATCTGAATGTGCACGTTCACTGTAAGCATCGTAATTAAATGTGCCATCATTATTCCGGCAACCGAAATATCCCGTTCCAATCTGCCAGATTAAATCGCCGCCTGGTTTCCGGTGGTAATCGCTAATACCACCTTCGCCGGTGTTATGTGCGAAGTTGCCCATTTTAGCGCCACCATTTAAAGCTAGAATTGCATTCTGACTCAAAGATCCAAAACTCATTGCAGAGATATTATAAATACTGGCAGAATAAGGTTTTGTACAATCCGGACCACCGATAATTACACGGGGGTCTAAATTTAGTTCGTGGTGAGAAATGGCCGCAATACTGTGGCTCAACCATTCATAACCATTTTCGTATACATTTAACTGGGTTCCAAACGGAATGGTATCGTTATCTGTTTTAGCTCTTTGATAAATTAAGGAACGATTTAGTCTGCTATATGGCGTACCATTGGTATCACTTTCTACAAAATACTGGTACACTTTTGGCCTCAATTCTTCCATAAAATAACGCAGTCGCCCGAAAACCGGGTAGTTTCGTACGATACTGTGTTTTGGCTGATATAAATCGTAAACGCCAAGGATTACAAAAGGGCCTGTAAAAAGGAATGTCCACCATAAAAAAGGATGGTATAGACCTAGCATAATGGTTAGGGCAATTAAAAATGCGGCGATTGCCACGAAAGCTTTTCTCATAATAATAGATTAGCGTATGTTTTGTGATGCAAAGATTAAGAATATTAAACAACCTACACCATTAAATTGTTATTTTTACGCTATGCTTATTAAAATCTATCCGGAGAACCCTAACGAAAAAGCCATTCAACAGGTGGTAGAAGTATTAAAGAAAGGTGGAATAATTATCTACCCTACTGATACCATTTATGGACTAGGTTGCGACATTACCAACCCAAAAGCTATTGAAAAAATTGCCCGCATTCGTGGCATCAAGCCAGAGAAAGCTAACTTTTCATTTATCTGTCATGATTTAAAGCATATTTCAGATTATATAAAGCCTATTGATAATACCACTTTCAGGGTATTAAAGAAAGCATTACCCGGGCCTTTCACCTTTATCTTCGATGCCAACAATAATGTTCCAAAATTATTAAGTTCGAATAAAAAAACGGTAGGTATTCGTGTACCTGATAATAATATCGCCAGGTGTATTGTAAAAGAATTGGGCAACCCTATCTTATCTACTTCTATTAAAGATGATGATGACGTAATTGAATATTCAACTGATCCGGAATTAATTCACGAAAAATATGAAAACCTAGTTGATTTAGTAATTGATGGCGGCTTTGGAGACAACGAAGCATCAACCGTTATTGATTGTACCAGCGGGGAATTCGAAGTGATTCGTGAAGGGAAAGGAAATATTGAAGATTTTCTTTAAGCAACCAATCAGTTAACCCAATCATCGATTCAATAACTCAATCATTCTCTAATTCAATTATTTATAAATTACTAAACTTACCAACATCCCTCTTTAATATTCTTATAATTAACTAAATTTAATTCATCAATGGCTAACTATCATTGATTGCCAAACACAACTAATTTTACATCCCCCAATATCAAATATCTGAACCCTATTTTCATATCCTAAACATCCCATATGCAACAAAATCTACTTCAATAAGCTGTTTTTCCAGCTAAATTGTTTCGCTATGCGATTCAATTCTTCACTTATTCAGGCAAAATGATCAACCTTTTAGTGGGATTTATCTTGCTGTGGATATTTGAATGATCCAACAATCACCCTTAACGCTATTAATCGGTAAGTTTTACACGCGTAAATAAAAATCACGACTTAAAGATTTTATTGCCCCGTCATTTCTTCTTGTCTGCAAGAGGAAGACCTTTTATCATCCCTATAAAACTGTATGAAAAAACTTCTACTTTTATCCCTGTTGTTCCTGATTGCGGGCAGATTATTCGCTCAGGTCACACTTACCACCTCTCCCTATCTCGAAAATTTTGACGGAATCGGTACTGCACTTCCATCTGGTTTCTCCGTAAGATTAAATGCAACAGCCACTGCATTAGGAACACCAGCAGCATTTACCACCGCAGCTACTGCATGGAACAATGTAACAGGCGCATTTAAAAATCTGGCTTCAGCAACAGCCGGGGCCACCGCAACTACGACAGCGCAAAGTTCAGCTACAGATCGTGCTTTGGGCTTAAGGCAAACCGGGAGTATAGGAGATCCTAACGGGGCTTTTGTGTTTCAACTGGCCAATACTACAGGCAAAACGGACATAAAACTAAGTTTCAACTTACAATCTTTAGATGCCGGATCGCCAAGACAAGCCACCTGGCGGGTAGATTATGGCTTCGGTGTTGTCCCAACTACCTTTACCGCAGCAACTACTACCGGGACAGTAACCACCGGGAATACTTCATTTTCCAATAATACGGTTAATGTAGATTTTGGAACTGCCTTAGATAACAATGCAAACACGGTTTGGATTAGAATCGTAACCATTACGAATACCACAGGCGCCGGGAATCGCCCTTCTACGGGTATAGATAATTTTAATTTATCCTTCACCTCGGGTGGAGGTACTGCAACTCCCACCTTAACCGCATCAACAGCAAGTTTATCCTTCGGGAACCAAACTATTGCCACCAGTTCTGCTTCGCAAAGTTTTACAGTAAAAGGCACCAATACTACCGCAAACACCAATATCAGTACTTCATTACCGTTCTCCGTATCAAAAGACAATAGCATTTTTACTAATGCTATAGCTTTTACCCCTGCAGAAATTTCGTTAACGCCAACAGTTTATCTTCGGTATAACCCTACAGTAGTCGGCGCATCATCAGGCAATGTAACCGTATCTAGCACAGGGGCAACTTCGGCTGTTATTGGGTTAACGGGAACAGGTGTAGCCGGAGATGTAACCCCGCCCGTTACTACCGCCAGTTATCCGAAAACCAGTAACGCCACACTCACTACCATAAATTTAGTAAATAACATCAGTGAGGCCGGAACAAGTTACTACGTTTTACTTGCTTCGGGTGCAACAACTCCAACAGCCGCTCAGGTAAAAGCTGGCTTGGATGCCACCGGAGTTGCAGCCTTCAAATCAGGTTCATTTGCAAATACCGCAAATGTAGATGCTTCAGCTACCATAACAGGTCTAACGGCCGGAACAACTTATACTTTCTATGCAGTGGCGCAAGATGTTGCCGGTAATTTACAAACCACCGTTGCAGCTATAGATGGAACAACAGCAAATCCACCTTTAGTAAGTGCGCCAATCATTATCAGTCAATATTATGAAGGCACGTCTGTGAATAAATGGATTGAGTTAACCAACTTGAGTAATACGCCCATTAATACCGCCTCACCACAATTAAAATTGGCTTTATATAATATTTCTGGCGATGCCGGAACAATAAACATTGCAGGAGCACCCTCTCAAATTGTCAATTTAAACTTTACAATTCCTGCACGTGGTTCGGTGTTGTTGGGCAACACCGGGAATAGCAATACAGAAATTCCTTATTTAACCCCTGCCAGCGCCATACTCAACAGTAATACGGTAATTAATTTTAATGGAAATGATGGTGTAGCCTTGCTAGATGCAAACAATAATATTATCGATGCTTTTGGTCAAGGCGTTAACGCGAAGGACGTATCTTATGTAAGAAGTTTAAATGTAACGGCACCCAGCCCTACTTATACTGATGAAGACTGGACCAGAACAACAATGGCTTTGGTTCAAAATGCGATAGATGATGATGATGCAAACCGTTTAGGCGTTCATTTCCCACCAAATTTACCTGTTTGTGCAGCGCCATCCACACCAGCAACTGCCTTAACATTTAACAGTGTAACCACCAACAGCATTTCTGCAGGTTTCACCAGATCTACAGATGCTAATGAATACCTGATTATCAGAAGCTTAAATAACACTTTATCGGCAACGCCAACAGATGGAACCGTTTACAACGTTGGTACGCCTTTTGGCGGAGGAATTGTGGCGAATAGAATTGTAACGAATGTATTTACCGATAATGGATTGGCAGATGCAACCAGCTATACTTATTTTATTATCCCGCTAAATAACATTTCCTGTACTGGAGGACCGAAATACCTAACAACAAGCATCCTGAGTGCCAGCCAGGCCACTAAAGCCTTATTACCCTGTGCCACTCCTGCTGCTCAGCCAACAAACTTTATCATCACCTCATCTAACTACAATTTTATTCAAGGTGCTTTTACCCCTGCAAATGGTGCAGATGAATACCTGGTGGTGATGAGTACCAGCAATGCCTTAACAGCTTCGCCAGTTAATCAAAACACCTATAACATTGGCGACCAATTGGGCGGCGGTATTGTAGTGAAGAGCGGAACCGGTGGTACTTTTATTAGAAATGGTTTATCACAAAATACCAATTATTACTTCTTTATTTATTCGGTAAACAGCGCTTGTAGCGGCGGTCCATTGTACCTCACTACGCAACCCCTTTTAGGCAATCTGAAAACCGGAGTATTAGACGTAAACAAACTTAATTTCTATTATGGAAATTTACATAGTCACAGTAGCTATTCAGACGGAAATAAAGATGATTTAACCAAAAAACCGGAAGATGATTATGCATTTGCAAAAAATTCGATGAATTTAGATTTCCTGGGTATATCAGAACACAACCATACACAGGCCGGAATGTCATTAGCCAGCTGGCAACCTGGAATAGATGCTGCAAAAAAAGCAACAACATCTACTTTCGTAGCCCTGCACGGCATGGAATGGGGTGTAATAAGTGGTGGTGGACACGTAATTGTTTACGGAATAGATTCATTAATAGGTTGGGAACCCGGCGAAAATCAAATTTATGTTCCGAAGAGTGTTTATACGGGTACTACCGGATTATTCAGAATCATCAACAGGCATGGCTTAAACGCAGTAGCCACGCTGGCACACCCCAATACAACCGATTACAATAACATTTTGGCTAATTATGATTTAAGTGCGGATAGTGCCATTGTGGGTACGGCTTTAGAAAGTGGCCCCGCATTTTCAACCAATACCACCTATTCAGATCCGGCCAGTTCCATGAGTTATCTCAGTTATTATAACAGGATGTTGGCCAGGGGTTATCACCTGGGTGCCAGTATAGATCATGATAACCACAATCTAACTTTCGGCCGGCATACCCGGGCCAGGTTGGTGGTGATGGCTCCTGCCCTTACCGAAAATGACTTGCTTGATGCGATTAAGAAAATGCGTTTTTACGCTTCTCAAGATTCAGCCGCTAAAATCGTTTTCACTATTAATAAACAACCTGTTGGCAGCGACTTTAAAACTGCAGGTGCACCACTAATTGAATTAAACTCGATTACAACAAGTCCGGTAACCAGTATTAAAATTCTTTACGGCACGCCAGGCAACGGCGTTAATCCGGTTGAATTAACCACAAGTACTACGGCCAGTTTAACCTATACAGATAATGCCTTGGCCAACTTAGCCACTGGTTATTATTATGCAGATCTTGTGGAAGCAGATGGAAGTAGAATTATAACTTCTCCAATCTGGTACAGCAGAGATGATGCAACCGTAAAAAGCAATCAAACCATCACCCTTGCGCCTACCAAAACCGTTACCTATGGCGATCCTGATTTTCCTATTGGCGCAACCAGCGATAACACCAATATCAACATCACTTATACCAGTAGCGATACCAACATTGCAACCATAAGCAATAATGATGTGCATATTGTAAAAGCAGGTACGGTAACCATCACCGCGAACCAGGCAGGAGATACATTTTTTAATCCTGCCGTTGCGAAACAACAAGTCTTAACCATTGCACCGAAAACGATTACAGTAACTGCCGATGCCAAAACAAAAGTAGAAGCTACGGTAGATCCAACCTTAACCTATACAGCTGTGCCCGCACTGTTCGGAGCTGACATTTTCACCGGTGCATTAACCAGAAATCCTGGAGAAACCGCTGGCGATTATTCCATTACTCAAGGAACATTAGCTTTAAACACCAATTACGCCATCAACTACAAACCAGCAAACCTGCGTATTTATGCCATGCCAGTAGCTGTTGCTAGTGCGAATGTTTCACTGCCTTTAAATGCAACTGCACCAGTGATTACTTTTTCCGCATCGGCAGGTACAGCACCTTTTACCTTTACCTATAACATTAATGGTGGCGCAACACTAACTGCAACATCAAATACCAATGCAGTAAATTTAACTGCGCCAACCAATACAGTTGGCACATTTGTATATACGGTAACCTCTATAACAGATGCCTATAGCACGCAAACACAAAACGTGGCAACAACTGTAAAAGTGAACCCAATTCCTGTGGCCACCATATCTGGCACTACCGCATTATGTTTAAATGGCACGGCACCCACAATAACATTTACAGGTGGAAACGGTACGGGGCCTTATATTTTCACTTACAATATTAACGGTGGAACAAGCCAAATCCTAACTACTACCGGTACAAATACTACTGCTACCCTCACTGCACCAGCAAACACCGCTGGAACATTTAACTACAATTTATTGCGGGTTTCTGATGCCAATGCTGCACAAAATCAAACTGGTACGGCAACTGTAACCATTAGAACCCTGGCCACAGCCACCATTGCAGGTACTTCGGCTGTGCCACAAAACGCTACCGCACCAATGGTTACTTTCACCGGTGTAAACGGAACAGCACCATACACTTTCACCTATAATATTAATGGAGGCACAAACAGAACCGTTACTTCTACCGAAAATACAGCAACTGTTACCGCGCCAACAGCTACTGTAGGTAACTTCGTGTATAATTTAGTCAATGTAGCTGATGTAAATTGCGGTCAGGCGCAAGCAGGCGCTGCAACGGTAACTGTTCGTCCATTACCAATAGCTACCATTGCAGGTACTACTGCTGTTTGTAATTTCAGTAACTCACCACAAATTACTTTTACAGGTTCAGCAGGAACAGCCCCTTATACCTTTACTTATCGTATTAATGGTGGAAGCAACAGAACAATAATAACCAATGCTACAACAGCAACGGTAACGGCTCCAAGCAATACAACAGGAACCTTTGTTTATACTTTGGTGAGCGTAACAGATGCTTTCGCAACACAAGCACAAACTGGAAATGCTACTGTTACCATCAATCCACTACCAGTTATTAACATCAGCAGCAATAAAGGTTTATCCATTTCGAAAGGTGATGCAGTAATTTTAATTGCAACGGGTGGATCACAATACAGCTGGACAGGCGCCGAAATAAGCAGTGGACAGTTAACATCATCTGCCACCATCAGGCCAAAACAAAGTGGAACTTACCAGGTTACCGTAACCAATGCCAGCGGATGTTCAAGTAATCAAACGATTTTCATCACAGTGGTTGATGATTATAAACTAGAAGCGAGCACAGTAGTAACGCCAAATGGCGATGGTTATAACGATAAGTTTATTGTTAAAAACATCGATTACTATCCAAATAACACCTTGAGAATTTTCGATAAGGCCGGACGGATTTTATACACCACAAAAGGTTATACCAACGATTGGGATGGAACTGTTAACGGAAGTCCGCTTGCTGAAGGGACCTATTACTACATCATTGATTTAGGAACAGGAATTAAAACATTTAAAGGATACATTAATATCATCAGAGACTAATTACAAACATGAAAGTAATTACAAAAAACATAAAGCAAATAAGTTGCGTAACGTTTCTATTTGCCACAAGCATTTTATTATCGACTACTATCAAGGCGCAAATTTTGCCTTTAAATGCCCAGTATTTCCAAAACAAATACCTGGTTAATCCATCAATGGCAGGTATTAACGAAGGTTTAAATATTAACGGTAGCTTCCGTAAACAATGGTCTAACATTCCCGGCGCCCCCATTACGCAAAGTGTAACGCTAGATCAGCAGGTAAATAAAGTAGGTTGGGGCGTAAATGTTTACAACGAAAAAGCGGGTGGCCTGCAGCGCACTAAAGCTGTCGGAACCTTTGCCTATCATTTACCGTTAAACAGCAACAAACAGCAGTTAAATTTCGGGGTATCTTTTGGTGCAAGTCAGGATAAATTAGATTTAAGTAGTGTGTACAATAGCGATATTAATGATCCATCTATTGCACGGTTTAACGATCGGGGTTATTATCTGGATGGCGATTTTGGTGTTTCCTACACCTCTAATGCATTAACTGTGGAAGGTGCTATTCCAAACATGCGTTCGGTATTCCGAAATGAAGATCTGAATTTTGCTAATAAACCCACTTTCTATTCGGCAGTAAGCTATAAGTTTAATTTTGGATCTGGCATTAATGCTGTAAGCCTAGAACCCAAAGGTGTTTTCCGGGGCATTAAAAATTATGATAATCTTTGGGATGCTGGCGTAAATGCCAATTTTATTGGTGATAAATTATTTGCGATGGCTATGTATCACAACACGCAAAATATTACGGTTGGTTTCGGCATGAACTATAAATCATCGCTATATTTCATGGCGTATTACAACACGGCTACCTCTGCAATAAGTGGTTATACCGATGGCGATTTTGAAGTTAATATCCGGGTGAATATTGGCAAGAAACCTTAACCCCGTATCCGCCTGGCAGCACCTTTCCTCGCGAGAGGAAAGGGCGTATAATAAGAACTTTTTCATGGTAAGCAATCAAACAGTTCAAAAACCACCCCGCCCTGCGGGCACCCCTCCAATGGAGGGGAATTGCAAACGCTGCCTAGCGACCGCAACCCTGCTATAGCCACATGCTATTGCCACCTCGCTATCCGGCCTAGGAGATGATGGAAGGAGAAGCCGTTGAAATTTTTGCTCTGATGTTCAAATACCTCCAACCCAAGGTAGCGCGAACGGCTCCTAAAACGAATCATTATTATAAAACGAATCGAGCCCTTGCGCTACCGCCATCAAAATTTCGACGCGCTAATCCGACATCAGATCCAAGCCTTGGACTTTTGTTACTTTTGGGCCAAGCCAAAAGTAAAAGCCCTTCGGCGGCTAGCCGAGGCAAGGCTGCGCAGCAGGAAACAGCAAAGTTTAAAAACCACCCCGCCCTGTGGGCACCCCTCCAATGGAGGGGAATTGCAAACGCCCCCAGCGATCGCCACCCTGCTACCCGGCCTAGGAGCTGATGGAAGGAGAAGCCGTTGAAATTTTTGCACGAACGTTCAAATACCTCCAACCCAAGGTTGCGCGAACGGCTCCTAAAACGAATCATTATTACAAAACGAATCGAGCCCTTGCGCTACCGCCATCAAAATTTCGACGCGCTAATCCGACATCAGATCCAAGCCTTGATTTTTTTGTTACTTTTTTGATCAAGCAAAAAAGTAAGAGCCCTTCGGCGGCCAGCCGAGGCAAGCAAAGCGCAGCGGAAAAACAGCCAGTTCAAAAACCACCCCGCCCTGCGGGCACCACTCCAATGGAAAAAATAAATAATATATATCAAATTCAGTACGCCAGCTTCGACCTACCAAAACCATTCGAATGGCACCTTATAAAAACCTAACTTCCTTCAGAGATTCTTTTCAATGCATTTGGCACCTGCAATAAGTGATAGTGATGATTGTAGACCAGGTATTTCTTTTTCCATGAAGGGAAGAACTTCTCTTTATATTTCCGTAGGCCTTTAAATTGAGCAAATGCTTTTAAATTATCATATGCATATTTAATGGTTCTCTGCGTAAAATCATGTCCATCTATCCCAGATAGCGGTGCTAAACCCATATTTACGCTATTAAACCCTTCCTCTTTTAAGTAGATAAACGTCTTGGCCAGCAACATATCCAATACTCCATTTGGCGCATCAGTTTCTTTTCGGATTAAATCATAGGTTGCTTCGCCTGGTGCATAATCCGGCACGATATTTAAAAAGGCATAGATCTTCTCCTCATGGTCTTCTATGGTGAGAATGGTTTGATTTTTTAAGATTGATTTATCAAAAACCCCCTGTGTAAAGGCAACTTCCTTCTGATTTAAATCACGCAACCAATTGTCTGATACGGTTTGGAGTTTCTGTAATAATCCTTCCTTTTGGGGGCCGTGATACACTTTAAAAAGGAAGCCCTCACCTGTTAATCTATTAATCGCACTCCTAGTGGTTTTCATCTTTCCCCCATCAAGCGTAAAAGTGCGAAGATCTAAAACTGCTTCTTCCCCTATCGGAATAAACTTTTTACCAATAGATTTATAGAAACTTAAAGACTCTTCCGGCACACGGTAGTAGGCGGCGATAAAACCACTTTCTTCGCACCTATCTTCAAATTTTTTAATCATTGCCAATTTTTCTTCCACACTATCTGCAACAGGATCTTCTAATACCAATGCAAAATGTCGGGTGATTTTAAAACTGATAAATGCTGTTCTATCCTCATTAAAAAAGATAAATTTATCAGGATAAGTCTTAAAATAATCTAAGGCCGAAGTACCCTTTGCACTTAACAGTACATTGGCAACATCAAAATCTTCTTTAGTATTATACGGTTTAGAAAAGTAGGGTTTAAGTAAACTGAAGATGATAAATAAAATGACCAGACCACTCACCGCATAGATAGATTCTTCGAACCGGGTTCCAAACGGGGTGAGTGGATGCAGTGCGTTGTCATCGATAAAGAAGATTACTTTTAATACCGCTTGTATTGAATCCGCCAAGGTGAAATCTATTCCAAAATGCCTTTTATCCATAAAATAAAAGCCAAGTACGCCATAGGCAAAAACAGCAATTAAAGCATAAACAAAAGCGAGGTAACTGATTTTTATAAATTTAGAATGGGGCTTTAACCTGTAATTAGCACGGGTATAAAACAGAACCGACCCAGCTATAAAAGCCAGCAATGCTTCTTCATAATCTGCAGCTTTAACCAAATGGCCAATGATAGAAAATAAAGTCAGGGATATGGCGACCTGCCAGGCTCGTTTCGAACCTTGAAGTAAGAAAACACTTACCATGATTAATATTAAACCGAAAATAAGTACCAATGCATTACTGGTAACAAT
Source organism: Pedobacter sp. CFBP9032 (assembly GCF_034045265.1). NCBI lineage: Bacteria > Pseudomonadati > Bacteroidota > Sphingobacteriia > Sphingobacteriales > Sphingobacteriaceae > Pedobacter > Pedobacter sp. CFBP9032. The sequence continues at coordinate 19,217 of NZ_JAXCWE010000016.1, forward strand.
GAGGTTTTCAGGTAAAAGATCTCTCACCAAACTTAACCTTGTTGGTATAGATGGCGTAATTGCCGAAACAATATTTACAACACCTAATATAAGAATGATAAAGGCTGGAAGTACCCGCAACACAATGCTGTCTTTTTTAAGAATGAAACTGATAATTCCGCCAATTAGCGGCAACCAGAATTCGAAAAACCGAAACATAAGGGTAATGGTAGCTGCGGCAATTAATGGAAATCCAAATTGACCGAGTATAAAAGTTAGTGAGACTTCAATGGTACCTAATCCCCTCAAAAAGGGGGAGGCGATTAGCAAAATAACCATTACAATATATCCTACAATTGCAGCGGGAATACTTGCATTAAACCCAAGTGCGAGCATGCAAACGTAAAGGTGCAAAATGCCAATAAACTCAATCCCGATAGAAACTATCAATGTAAGCCAAAACTGCTTTCTATTGATATGCTCGTCAATCATATCATCAAAAACAGTGGATAACGATGGCCTGATTCTCGAAAGGTATTGATACGCCCATCCTTTTTTAGAAATGGAGTAAATGGCTAGAAAAAGAAAGGCGGTAAGAATCAGTAAAAACCCGAAACTAAGCAATTCTTCCTCACCAAACCTGGTAGAAAGTAATGCGATGCCTAATACAGGAATGGCAACTAAAACAACAGATAGGATGCCACAAAAGGCAAACAAAGTAGAGGAAAGGTGAATTTTGGATTTAGAAATCCCCTCCTCTTCAATTTCTTTGGTGAAAAATATAAGAGAAGAAAATCCACCTGCCGGAAGAAAGATGCTGATTAAGTTACGTTTTAGAAAAAGCTTAATGGCGTTACCCAAAGTGATATTAACATTCAAAGCTTTAAAACTATGCACATACATTTGTCCCTGTGCAATAATGTAAAGCCCGGTGAGCAAAACCCCGATTCCAATATATAAGGGCACTGACGTATTTAGTTGTGCCTTAATCTGAATCACTTCTACATGTTGTGCGCGGATGAAATAAACAGCCATTCCGAGCATAAAGGCGGCAAGGAAAAATTGCCAGAAAAACTTATTATATACCAGACTGGATAAAAATGATTTTGCTTGATGCATATAAATATATTGCAGCCAGATAACAAATATGTGCCGGGCCTGAAACGGTTTTCAAAGATTAATTCGCTGGTGCTAAAGTAGAAACATTTTAATGATTAGGCTTGGTTTTATTAAAAAAACCTTTGCCCGAACAACATCAAATTCACCTCATCTACATCCAACTAACACAGAATTTAAACAAGGTGAATTTAATTTTTAGAATAATTTTTCTTGTGGCGGAGTTGCCCCTGCAAGGCGAAGATAAACAGTTGTTTGTCCGCGGTGGTGAGTTTGGTGTTCAAACCCTTTGCCAAGTGCTAACTCACGACTCAGGTCAAAACGATCAAAAAGCTTTACCTTTTCATTTAATTGTGCTGCACTCATTTTTTTGATAGTCGCAATTACATAGTCATAACTTGCTAGTACATTTTTAATTACCTCAGCTTTCGTTTTTTCACTTGTTTTCTCTAACTGATCCATTCCCGCAGGGCTTTTCTCGCCTATGGCAGCTGCAGCAAACACATAGTTATCTGCGCCTAAATGCAACATTTGTTCTGCAAAAGAACGCATTACTGGTGTTGGCTTTAAGGCATAACCCGTTTCGGGCATGGCCTCTAAATAATCTTTTGTATAAGCTTTAGCCCGTTCCCATTCTTTTAAAACATCAGCTGGGGTAGTTTGTGCATGAGCAATGGTTTGCAAAGCGAAAAGCATAAATACACAGGTTAATAATTTTGCTATTTTCATATGATTTGGTTTTATCTTGTCAAAATTAAGATTTAGAATGTATTTAAGATCATAAACTTTTAAGATCAGGCTTGTAAACTAAACTCCGTTGAATTCATTCAGCGATACAAATTAGCATCTCATAAATAAATGCTCAAACCAATTAAATAAAAAAGCACTACCAAAATAATATCCTTGTTATTTTATTTCTTTAAATTGATTTAAATCAGCTGATTGAGATTGAATACCAGAATAATTAATTTAAGTAAATTTTAATTCTCTGCTGGTTCTTTCTCGTCATTTCCATACCCTTTAGGATTATTACCGTATTCGTTTGGGCCATAATCTCCAGGAAAAAATGATAGTACTAAGCCATAAAACGGAATAAGCATAAACCAGCCTGAACTACCACGATCATGGCAACGCTTTGCGGTTTGTGCAATAAGAATGTACATCGGAATTAGCAGAAGCAGGGCTAGAAACTCCCTGCCTTCAGGTTTTGAAATGGCTTCAATCGAATACAAAAAGATACCATAAAAAATTTGTGTCAAAACATATTCGGTGCGACGAATACGACCTTTGAAAGAAAAAATAGCGTTGAACATGAGCAGCGTTAAACTTTGTTTGGAGTTGCTAAGGTAAAAACTTTTGCTGAGTTCAGATGGTTCAAAAACGAACGGAACAATATTCAATTTTGTCGATTAAAGATATTACCGTAGTCCTACATCAAACTGTTGCAATAATTTTAGCTTTGCAGACTCCCTTTAAAAAATGGCAAAAAACAGAAACACCTTTCCTACAGAAAATATATCCTTTAAAGACCGACTTTCCTCGCTTAAAAACCTTCCTAATTTTTTTAAGCTCGTTTGGCAGAGTAGTCCTCGCAAAACCGCACTTAGTTTTACGTTGCGTATTTTAAGATCCGCCATGCCAGTAGCCTTACTCTATATTGGTAAGCTCATTATCGACGAGGTGGTGATGTTAAACAGCCAGGCCGGTAATGGCGATCTACAAAAACTCTGGGAACTTGTAGCATTAGAATTTGCACTAGCGATTCTTACTGATGGATTGAACCGCATGATCAACTTAACCGATAGTTTGCTAGGTGATTTGTTTTCAAATTTCACCTCTATGCGCATTATGAAACACGCCGCAACGCTGGATTTGGATCAGTTTGAAGATTCTGTTTTTTATGATAAACTGGAACGGGCGCGCCAGCAAACAGTTGGCAGAACGATGTTATTGTCGCAAGTAATGAGCCAGGTACAGGATTTTATTTCGATAGCCTTTTTACTTACCGGGTTAATTGCCTTTAATCCCTGGCTAATCATCTTATTATTACTGGCCATCATCCCCTCTTTTTTAGGGGAATCATACTTTAATAGTAAAAACTATGCCTTGTCCAGAAGTCAGACGCCAGAACGAAGGGAGCTGGATTACCTGCGTTATCTTGGTGCCAGTGATGAAACGGCCAAGGAAGTTAAAATTTTTGGCTTATCAGATTTTGTAATTGGAAGGTTCAAAATGTTATCAGATAAATTTTATGCAGACAATAGTACACTCGCCATCCGCCGTGCTGGCTGGGGAACCTTCTTTTCTGTGCTGGGCACACTTGGTTACTATGCCGCTTACGGTTTCATCATCTATAATACTGTTTCCGGGAAATCTACTGTAGGAAGTTTAACCTTTTTAGCAGGTTCATTCCGTCAGTTAAGTGGCTTGATGGAAACTATGTTATCCAGATTTACGATTGTATCTCAAGGGGCCATTTACCTGAATGATTTTATCGACTTTTTTGAAATCAAACCAAAAATTACAAAGCCAGAAAATGCCATTCCATTTCCAAACCCAATTAAAACAGGCTTCATTTTTGAAAATGTTGGTTTTCAGTATCATAATTCAGAGAGATGGGCAAATAGAAACCTGAGTTTCGAGCTTCGCCCGGGAGAAAAATTGGCACTAGTAGGTGAAAACGGAGCAGGAAAAACGACTTTAGTGAAACTGCTGGCAAGATTATATGACCCAACAGAAGGAAGAATTTTATTAGATGGAGAAGACTTAAAATCTTATGATTTAGATGATTTACGCCATAACCTCGGGATCATTTTCCAGGATTATATCCGCTATCAAATGACTTTCTATCAGAACATTGCCGTAGGAAACATCAAAGAGATTGACAACAGAGAACTGGTAAAAAAAGCAGCCGAGGAGAGTCTTGCAAACCAATTAGCAGATAAATTGCCCGGTTCATATGAGCAGTGGTTAGGCCGAAAATTTAATGATGGCATAGAACTTTCTGGTGGCGAATGGCAAAAGGTAGCCCTGGCCAGAGCTTATATGAAAGATGCCCAGGTTCTTATCCTCGATGAACCAACGGCTGCTTTAGATGCAAGAGCAGAATATGAAGTTTTTCAGCGATTTGCAGAATTGACCAAAGGAAAATCAGCAGTATTGATTTCGCACCGGTTTTCTACCGCAAGGCTGGCCGACCGGATTTTGGTTTTAGACCAGGGAACACTATTAGAATCCGGTACACATGCAGAACTGCTGGAGAAAGACGGAAGATATGCAGAATTATTTAACCTGCAGGCCAAAGGTTACCTATAAAAACAGGGAAGTTCGCAATCAGCAAACTTCCCTGTTTAAATTAGTTTAATTTCCAATCCGGTCTTTCGAAATGACAGGTATATCCATAAGGCACCTTTTGAAGGTAATTTTGGTGATCTTCTTCAGCATTCCAGAAATCAACTACTGGTACTACTTCTGTTACCACTTTACCCGGCCAGATTCCTGAGTTATCCATTTCTGTAATAAGTTCAACTGCGGTTTCCCTTTGCTGCTCATTTTCGAAAAAAATTGCAGAACGATAAGATGTTCCAATATCGTTGCCTTGTCTGTTTTTAGTTGTAGGATCGTGAATTTGGAAAAAGTACGCTAATAATTTCCTGTACGATAAGATCTCCGGATCAAATACAATTTCTATCGCCTCGGCATGTGTACCATGGTTTCTGTAAGTAGCATTCGGAACATCGCCACCGGTGTAGCCTACCACTGTAGAGATTACACCAGGCTGATTGCGAATTAATTCTTCTACTCCCCAAAAGCAACCGCCAGCAAGAATGGCTTTTTCTGTATTCATATTGATATTAATTTATTAATTAAAGTTAAGGCACTACGCTGTAAAATAGAAATTATGATAGTGGAAATGACGCCCTTATTGCCAAATGCAAATAATTTTTGTCTGTTGATGGCTTAAAGTTCAAACACACAAACCTTATAACCTTTCTAACCAACCGCTAACCTATCTAACCCACTACCCCTTCTAACCCTATAACCTTCCTAACCAACTGCTAACCTTCCTAACCAACCGCTAAACTTTCTAACCCACTACCCTTTCTAACCCACTTCCCTAACACAGATAAGGCCATAGAAACTGCGCAAATTAGTTCGAAAAGCAAACAAGGGATAACCAATTAGTCATCCCTTGTGTATTGTGATTGCACTTTTCCATCAGCTATCAGGCTTCCCTGAATACCTAATGAATCCACTATCAGATTTATAAGGTAGCCATATCGATTACGAAACGATACCTAACATCACCTTTTTCCATCCTTTCGTAGGCTTGTTGAATATCTTTCATATCAATCATTTCAATATCGGATACAATATTGTTTTCCGCACAGAAATCAAGCATTTCCTGAGTTTCAGCAATACCACCAATTCCCGAACCTGCTAAGCTTTTACGTCCACCTAATAGACTGAAAGCTGCAATTTCTGCTGGTTTTGGTGGAACACCCACACAAATGTGCGTACCGTTCGTTCTTAAAAGCGACAGGTACATGTTAAAGTCATGCTCTGCAGAAACGGTATCCAGAATAAAGTCAAATGTACCTTTTGCAGCAGCAATCTGATCTGGATCTGTTGTTACCACAAAGTGATGTGCACCTAATTCTTTTGCATTTTCCTCTTTTTTAGGAGAAGTACTTAAAACAGTTACTTCAGCGCCAAAAGCTACGCCAAATTTAACAGCCATGTGTCCTAAACCACCTAAACCTAAAACAGCGAGTTTATGTCCTTTACCTACTTTCCAGTGTCTTAATGGTGAGTAAGTGGTAATACCTGCACACAATAATGGTGCAACAGCTGCCAGATTTAATTTATCAGAAACATGCAGTACAAATTCCTCTCTTACTACAATGTTATTGGAATAACCACCGTAGGTTGGCATTGAACCATCACGTTCCATTCCATTATAGGTTTGCGTATTTCCTTCCAGGCAATATTGCTCTAAATCTTGTTTACAATTTTCGCAAACCTGGCAAGAATCTACCATACAACCTGTACCAGCAAGATCCCCTACCTTAAACTTTTTTACATGATCGCCAACCTTAATTACGCGTCCAACGATTTCATGACCAGGTACCATTGGGAAAATCCCTGGAAACCAGTCGTTTCTAATTTGATGTAAATCAGAATGGCATACGCCACAGAAAAGTATTTCAAATTGTACATCATGTGGCCCAACCTCACGGCGTTCAAATTCCCATGGAGCCAGGTCTGTTTCGGCATTTTTTGCCGCATATCCTTTTGTTGCTATCATAAATATCTATATTATTTAATGCTATTAACAAATATAAATCAATCTGGTGTTGGTATTTGAAAAGAAATGTCGTTGTTAATTCATTATTCAAATCAATTTTGCTAAAACAATCAGCCTTAATAAGTTAAATTTTCATTGACACGTAGTAACAAAACCGAGAAGCTACACGCAACCGACTAACCAACCAACCATTCAGAAATGGTAGGTATCTGAAAATAAAATTAAGAAAGATAAAGGCAAATTAACCTATAATGCCGCAACGGCGGGAAGGCTAAAATGAAAAATGGATCCTTTTTTAACTTCACTTTCCACCCAGATTTTTCCGTTATGCCTTTTAATAATTTCTGCGCAGAGGTAAAGGCCTATTCCAAAACCAGCGATTGATTTTGTATCATGTTTTTCTACGCGATAATAACGTTCGAACAAATGTGCAATATCAGATTCTTCAATTCCCATTCCCTCATCTCTAACACTCACTACTGAGCCATGCTGATCTGAAATGCATGATACCCTTACTTCAGTACCCATCGGCGAATATTTAAGGGCATTGCTGATAAAATTATTAATCACCTGCCCAATTTTATCTTTATCTGCATTTACCCATGCTGTTTCTACCGGATCAAATATAATGGTATGCCCCTCAATATTAGAAATCGTATCGTCTTCAATCTCTTCTATTAAATCCTTTATATCAAAGTGTTCTTTTTCAATATGGATCTTCCCGGATTCAAGCCGTGATACATTAAGAAAGCCATTTATCATCCGCGTCATTTTAGTAATCTGCCTATCGGCTTTATCTAAAAGATTTTTATTGAGTGGATCTTCTGTTTTTTTCGCTTTGAGTTGTAGTAACTGCACAAATCCCTTCAATGAGGTTAGTGGCGTTTTCAATTCATGGCTAACCATTCCAATAAAATCATCCTTCCTGATATCATCTTCCTTTTCCTCGGTGATATCCAGGAAGGTACCAGAAAAGTGCCCATGAGGATCTGCTTCTGTTTTATAATGTTTACAGGTAGACTTTACCCAACGTAACATGCCATCATTGTGTTTGGTGATGGTGTATTCCATATCAAAAACAAGTCCTTCTTTAATTACATTCCATCCCCCCTGAATAACCTGCGCCCTATAATCAGCGCTTACCTGGTTGATTACAGACTCGTAAGTCATTTCTTCCTCACTCTTATATCCGAAAATCTCCTTCAACCTGGCTGAGGCATTCATTTTACCTGTAAGTCCATCAATGGTATAAGTACCAAGTTTTGCCTGTTCTATTGCACTACTTTGTTTCTGTTCACTTTGCTCTAATTTGATATAGGATGCGCGCAAATCATGGCTCACTTCTTCTACTTTTTTTCTAGCCTTAACTTGTTCAGTTACATCAATAGCCATATTAATTACCCCGGCTATTTTTCCATTTTCAATAAGGGGGCAATAGGTAAAATTAAAATAAGCAGCCGTTTCTACATCATCATGAATAAGGTTAACCTGCTGCTCGCTGCCATATATGGTTTCGCCCGTTTGGAAAACTTTAAGCAATAGCGCATAAGCTTCCCGGCCATCAAGTTCGGGAATTACCGAAAGCAATGGCTGATGAAGAATATCTTCTTTTTGACCTAAAAGCTTCAGCATTGCTGGATTAACTGCTTCAATATTGAAATCTTCTCCTTTAAATAAAATAATTGCTATGGGTGCTTGCTGAATAAGCATATGACTCCTGAACTCTCCTAAAACAGAGCGTTCTAGTAATTCTGCATTGAGTTTTTCCGAATGTTCGAGTGATGAGATTTTCCTGCGTAACTCCATTTTATCCATCACCTGTTTTGCCAGGATCTTCAAAGCAGATCGTTGGGTTTCGGTAAGTTTTCTTGTAACTGAATCAATTACGCAAAGTGATCCGATAGCAAAGCCATCTTCATTAACCAAGGGTACACCGGCATAAAAAGCAATATTTGGTTGTCCTGTTACCAGTGGATTGTTCATGAACCGGACGTCTTTTTTCGCATCTTCAATTTCCATTATTTCAGATGGATTTTCTATCGCATGCGCACAAAAAGAATGATCTCTATGCGTTTCAGAAACATCCAGTCCTTTTTTGGATTTGAACCACTGCCGGTTTCGATCAACCAAACTTACCAGCGCTATTGGTGTACCGCAGATTACAGAAGAAAGTTCTGTAAGATCATCGAACTCGCGTTCAGACAGTGTATCCAGGATATTGTAGGATTCTAATGCCTTCAGGCGTGCAATTTCATCAGGAAGTTGGGGTATAGACGACATTTAATTCACGAATCATGTTCGTTCAAATATAGCATTCGAATTCGGCTCCATAAATTTCGAGGGCAGTTTTATTCGATGAATTGTATTTTTATTCCTTAAAGATGTACATTCCAGAGTATATGCCTTTAGAGGAGAAAGATAGCAAAACCCTTATCTGTTTAACGGCACCTCTGCCCGGAATAGGTAAGGCTGCATAGTAAACATGCTGCGCAACCTGCTATCAGCATTCTTCCCTCGCGATACATAAAAAAAAATCAATCCGGCGGAAATAGATTACAAAACGAAAATCAGTTTAAACTGTTAATCAGTTAATAGACAATCGGAAACCTTCAAATCACTACCATGAAAAACAAGCTTAACCAGATTATTATTGCCAGCTGCGTGCTGATGGCAACTGCCTGTTCAAAAGGCGAAATCGTAGATACAGACCCCGAAATCGAACCAATCAGCGGACCCGGAGTTGAAACAAATCCACCCAATACGACTTATGCACCCGCCTTCGCTGGTCAAACCAGAATTTCAGCAGCACGTACCAATACCGCTTTTCAAGGCACCGCTATTGCTACCACATTAACGGCCCCATGGGGAATCACCGCATTACCTGATGGCAGACTGCTGATTACTCAAAAGGCTGGCACCATGCGCATTGCAACTACAACAGGAACATTAAGCAGTCCCATTACTGGCCTGCCAGCAGTAAATGCTAATGGTCAAGGCGGCTTGCTGGGGCTTTGCATTGATCCCCAATTTAGCAGCAACAGAATGGTTTACTGGGTATTTTCAGAGAATGTAGCTGGCGGTACCCAAACCTCGGTTGCTAAAGGAAGGTTGGCACAAAACGAACTGACCATCGAAAACGCAACAGTTATTTATCGCGCTGGTCCGGCGTATAACGGTACGCTACATTATGGCGGACGGATCCTGTTTGACCGTACGGGAAATCTGATTGTGAGTACGGGGGAGCGCTCAGACCTGGCCACCAGGCCATTGGCTCAATCCGTTACCGCGGGCCTTGGCAAAGTTATCCGCATTAATACCAACGGACAGCCTGCTACAGGAAACCCGGTTTTTACCACTGGTGGCGCACTGCCAGAACTTTATAGCATCGGCCATCGGAACCCGCAAGGACTTGCCCTGCATCCTGTAACCGGAGAAATCTGGCAAAGTGAACACGGACCTCGTGGCGGTGATGAACTTAACCGCTTACAAGGTGGCCGAAACTACGGATGGCCAACAATTACCTACGGAATCGAATATAGCGGTGCCGCAATTGGTTCTTCCATTCAGCAACAAAACGGACTCGAACAACCAACTTATTATTGGGATCCGGTAATCTCACCCAGTGGCATGACTTTTTATAGAGGAAACCGTATCTCCGAATGGCAGAATAACCTTTTTATTGCCTCACTTAGTGCCACCCACATTGCCAGGCTTATTATCGTTAACAATATCGTAATTGGAGAAGAAAGGCTTCTTGCAAGTGAAGGGCAACGTTTTAGAGACATTACACAAGGCACAGATAACGCACTTTATGCCGTTACCGATGCTGGCCGGTTATATCGGATTGACAGGCCTTAGCTAAGAACACCTTATCAAATAAGTTAAAAGCGTGCAGGGATGGTTAGCATCCCTGCGCGCTTTTTCATTAAAAAAAACTACAGTCCTGCTCCTTCTATGGGAAGAAATTATAAAACTGCTTCCCACAAATTTTATCAATTACCTTTTGCAATAAATAAATAATTCCACAAGTATCATTTGCAAATGCCCAGTCTGCAAGGCAAATAGTGAAGATTTAAGCCGTAAAAAAATCATTTCGATAAGCATATGGTGATCTTGGTCTGAATGATTAAATTTGCCGCCGAATGATGCATCGCCTATCAGAATGCACACCAATTAGATCAAACCGCAAAAAGCAAATAAAATGGAGGAAAACGACTTTGTTTCCATCTGGCTGGAGGAAACTGGAAATCCCGCTATCGAAGAATTAACACAACGTAACCTGAATCTCGCCAATAAAACGGCAACTACTTTATTAGAAAAAAAGATCGACTTAAATTCTCTTGCCATCCCCCTGGATATTAATCCTGATGAGCTAAACAGATGGCTTCAAGGCCGACATTCATTTAGTCCTAAAGTGTTAACAGAAATAGCAACGCTGATTAATGAGTGAGTTTAACTTCTTTAGATGCAAGTTAAATAACGCTGGAATTTCTCCTTTTGAACATCATTGAGATATAATTCTTGGCTATTTAAGCATAGCCACAACCTTTTTGTTAACCAGCAGATAATTTTAATATTCAATGCACATAAAATATCCGAATGTTTCAATATATTCGGCTGATTTATAGCAGATATGGTTACAGCAGAAAAAGTTTATTATTATTTCAGACAGAAATTCATCAGGAAATTTTTATACAGGTTTGGAATTGGTAGTCCGGTGGGCAGAAATGTCTGGGAAGAACAATTCAAAAACGGGGCCTGGGACTATCTTTATTCAGACACTGAAGCCTTGCACTATCAAAGCATAGTGAAGTTTTACAACCAATTCGGTGCCGGTAGTGTTCTTGATGCTGGTTGCGGACAAGGGGTTTTGTTCCACTATCTTAAACCTTACATAAACGGGCCAGAGAACTATCTCGGCTTTGATATTGCAGAAAATGCAGTTGCTGAGGCTAGAAACAGATTTCCGCCATATCGGTTTGTACAGGCTGATTTTAACATCTCTACTCCCGATGAAAAGTTCGATGTAATCATCTTCAATGAGTGCATTTACTATTTTAACAGGTTAATTGAGCAGTTGGATGCTTGTTTTGCCAAAAATTTAAATCCTGGTGGCCATGTGATCATATCTATGTTTTACTATGCGGAACATGCACAGCTCTGGAAAAGATTAACAGACCATTACACTTTCCTGGCATGGGAAGAAGTACAGAATGAAAGTGGTCAGAAATGGCGGATTTGTATTTTTAAACCCTAATAAAATTACTTAAGCTAAGCCAGTACGATGAGCTTGGTTTAAACTCAAACATAACCTTTTCTTGCAATACCGTAATTTAAACTTTAGATAAATTTAAGTTTTGCAAGAAAAGTACTGCTTGTATATGAGGAATATGATCACTTGTATCGGCAATATCAATATACATTACTTCATTATCTCAAATGCGTTGAGATTTATTTCCAACCAGAACAATTAAAGGGGCCAATTATTAAGCTTCGTCAGCCTGCCGGTTAACTGATCATGCGGATTTTGCATACATGTTAATATCTTGCGGCAATCGGCTAAAAAAGATTCATAGAAACATTTGGGTTCTTGCTAACTTTATCGGAAATCATTAAATAATAATTCACCAAGAATCCAGCGTTATTAAACCGGAAAAATAGCAAATCAGCTTTAAAGCGATGGAATGCAAAACTTTACGTGTACATCTCCATTACTGCTGTTTTATGATTATTTTTTTAAAGCGCTTAACAAGCAAAAGACATTGACAAAAGATAGTTAACTATGAAAATATATAACAAATCCTTAAATATAATCCTTCTTTTTATTTCTTTGGTTAGCGGCATAAATTCTGTTTGTGCGCAAAATGGTGATCAAATCTTAGATGGAATAGGCGAAACAGGGTTAAGTGCACGTTATCTATTTAATGGAGATGCTAAGGATTGGTCTAGAAATAATTTTCATGCCAAGCTCCAAGGTACCGGTGCCCTATTCATCAATGATAGTCGGTTTGGAAAGGTATTATCCTTAACAAGGGGAGATGATTCTTTTATCACACTTCCATCTGGCGTATTAACAGACTTAGAATCCATCAGCATCAGCGGATGGATTTACGTGCGTTCGAAACAAACTGATCAATATTTATTCGATTTTGGAAGAGATGCCACAAGCCATTTCTTTGCGGTGCCCTTTGGCACAAAAGATAAGCAAGGCTATCAAGCTTCAGTTACCACAAATGGAGCCACTAATAGCGCAGTCTCCTCATCGCTGGAACTCAACAAATGGACGTTAGTAACCGTTGTGATAGATGTTCCTTCTAAATCTATCATTACCTACCTGGATGGTAAACCTGTGGCTGAAACCAAGAATACCCCGTTGGTTTTAACCGAAATATTTAATCCACTTGCAGGAAAAAACAGCACGCTATATATTGGAAAATCACTATCGGCAGGAAAAAACAGCTTGAATGCGCTAATACATGATTTCCGGATTTACCGGGTTCCACTTAATAGAAATCAGGTGGCTGGAATCTACCGCAATGCCCAAGGCGGATCTCAGGTAGCGGCCGTAAATACCACAGAGAAGAAAGACGATGATCTGCCGCAGTTTTCACCTACCAAAGCGCAACTTTATAATGCCTACCTCACCCATGTATCGGATGTAGAAGTGACAACAACCGTTGGTGACTTACCAAGACTTCCAAGTCATTTACCCGGAACCTATCGTAACCAATTAAAAGGCCCAAAAGTACGCGTAATATGGCCTGCTGCGATAGACAATTCAACTGTTTTAAAACCAGGAAGATTTACCATTACCGGGCGTGTTTCAGGTACAGATTTCCATCCAAAAGCATTTATCACCGTTCAAACAGATCAAAAATCGATTACGCCCAAATTAAAGCTGGAAACCTTCCATTTAGATCAGGTAACATTAAAAACAAATGTGCAGGGCCACGATACTAAATTTATAGAAAATCGTGATAAGTTTATCAAAACTTTAGCCAAAACAGATCCAAATTCCTTTCTTTATATGTTCCGCCAGGCCTTTGGTCAAAAACAACCTGCAGGCGCTAAAGCTCTGGGTGTATGGGACAGTGAAGATACTAAATTACGCGGCCATGCTACCGGTCATTACCTTTCTGCAATTGCACAGGCCTATGCTGGTACGGGCTATGACCAGGAACTCCACGAAAATTTCTCAAAGAAAATGGAGTATATGATTAATTCACTTTACGAGTTATCACAGTTATCCGGAAAGCCTAAGCAAGCAGGCGAAAAATATGTAGCTGATCCTACTGCGGTACCATTTGGCCCGGGGAAGTCGGCTTTCGATTCAGATCTTAGTGAAGGTGGTATCCGCAATGATTATTGGAACTGGGGAGTGGGTTTTATCAGTGCTTATCCTCCTGATCAGTTTATTATGCTGGAGAATGGCGCCAAGTATGGGGGGCAGAAAAATCAGGTTTGGGCACCATATTATACTTTACATAAAATTTTAGCGGGTCTATTGGATGTTTATGAAGTAAGCGGAAATAAAAAAGCGCTTGAAATAGCCAGCAACATGAGCGACTGGGTTTATGCACGATTAAACAAATTGCCGCAGGAAACACTGATTAAAATGTGGAATACCTATATTGCTGGTGAATTCGGAGGGATGAATGAATCGATGGCCCGTTTGTATCGCATTACCGGAAATCCGAATCACCTGAAAACAGCCCAATTGTTTGATAATATCAAGGTTTTTTACGGCGATACTGCCCATTCGCATGGCTTGGCTAAAAATGTAGACCTTTTTAGGGGATTGCATGCTAACCAACACATTCCTCAGATTGTTGGAAGCATCGAAATGTATCGTGTTTCAAATGATCCGGCTTACTATAAAGTGGCCGATAATTTCTGGTACAAGATGGTAAATGACTACATGTACAGCATTGGAGGAGTTGCCGGAGCGCGAAACCCTGCAAATGCAGAATGTTTTATTGCTCAGCCTTCTACACTCTATGAAAACGGCTTCTCTGAAGGTGGACAAAATGAAACCTGTGCCACCTATAACATGCTAAAATTAACCGGCGATCTGTTTCTCTTTGATCAAAGGGCAGAATTAATGGATTATTATGAGCGTGGTTTATACAATGATATCCTTGCCTCAGTTGCAGAAGATAGTCCTGCAAATACTTATCATATACCGCTCAGACCCGGCTCAAGTAAACAATTTAGCAATGCAGACATGACGGGGTTTACCTGCTGCAATGGTACTGCAATTGAAAGTAGCACCAAACTGCAAAATTCTATCTACTTTAAAAGCAAAGATAATCAGGCACTTTATGTAAATTTATTCATCCCTTCTACCCTGCAATGGACAGAACGCCAGATCTCAATCGTGCAAACCACTAATTTCCCTAATGAAGACCAAACACAGTTAACGATTAAAGGCAATGGAAAGTTTGACCTGAATATACGCGTACCAGGTTGGGCGACTAAAGGATTTTTTGTAAAAATTAATGGTAAAGTGCAAAAGATCCTGGCAAAACCCGGCACCTACCTTAAAATAAACCGCATGTGGAAAGATGGAGATGTTATCGCTTTACAGATGCCTTTTCAGTTTCACCTTGATCCCGTTATGGATCAGCAGAATATTGCCAGCCTTTTTTACGGTCCGATATTACTGGCCGCCCAGGAGCCTGAAGCCAGGAAAGATTGGCGTAAGGTGGTTTTAGATGCCAGCGATTTAAGCAAATCAATTAAGGGCGATCCGAAGCTATTGGAATTTACGATAGGCGATACTCTTTTTAAGCCGTTTTATGACACATATGGCCGCCATTCTGTTTACCTGGACGTTACCCTGAAGTAGGATTAAAAATTGCACTTAACACTTAGATCTGCGGAATCCCTGAAATCTGCAGGAAACAATTATGATAATTATTCATCTATCGGTTGGTGTCTCACCAACAGAAAACTCATACTTGTAAATTCAATAGAATAGACAGATTGACGAAATAACTTAGGTGGTTGGTTGAGACACCATCCAAATAGGTTAAAAAATATATTACATTCAGATCTGCAGAATCCCTGAAATCTGCGGGAAACAATTATGATTTATTCATCTATCCGTTGGTGTCTCACCAACAGAAAAATCCATACTTGCAAATTCAATAGAATCGACAGATTGACGAAATAACTTAGGTGGTTGGTTGAGATACCATTCAAATAGCTTAAAAAGATGTTTACATTCAGATCTGCGGAATCCCTGAAATCTGCGGGAAACAATTATGATTTATTTTCGCCGATATCCAATAATGTCTTTCTATGAAGTTTTAGCTTTTTCTTTCTAAGCTTTCCAATAAGTGGCTTAAATCTTATAAATCAGATTGAGTTAAACCAAACTATCCCACAGGGCAGATTGTTAAATTAGCTCATGACAAAACAACGCAAACCTTCTTATCTGGATTTCGATAACAGCCAGTATCCATGGAAGCCTGATTTAAATTACCGGGAACACCCTGAAAGTTACCGCGTTGGAAAAGGTGAACAAGGAGTTCTGATTTGTGAACCATATAAATCAGAAATAGGAAAGCACTGGCGCTTTAAAACCCCAAACATTGCCACACACAGCAGCGAAGAAATTTTTAAATGCTTCCAGCAATATATCAGCGAAAATGATTTTGTAGGTGCAGATATGGCCCGAAAATTTCTGCAAATGGGTTATACCCGTGCAAGAAGATACGCAAACTATAAAGGCGGCAAAAAATACTACAAGGAAAATGGTTATGCAGAACTAGCCCGTGGAACCGGCGATGCAGAAAAAGCTGCATCAGCCGCTATTTTCTATGATAAATGGAAATTGGCCGAAGCTGATCAACAGTACAGCCAAATGAAAGCCGACTGGAAAAAACAATATGGTTAGGTCTGTCAATAGCTTTGGATTTCCCCGATTTTTACAAATATGATTCTTCACAAAAGGGATTTCTCAGAGGATGCAATAAAAGGATTCGTCATGCTGAATTTAGTTCAGCAACTATCAGGTTAAGATCCTGAATCAAGTTCAGGAAGACGATTCTTCGTTAGGTAATCGGCGAGACACCAACCATTAGTTTGAAAGGTGATTCTTCATAAAAATTCTTCACAAGAGGGATTTCTCAGGATGCAATAAAAGGATTGATCATGCTGAATTTAGTTCGGCAACTATCAGGTTAAGATCCTGAATCAAGTTCAGGAAGACGATTCTTCGTTAGGTGGTTGGCGAGACACTAACCACTAGTTTAAAAAGTGATTCTTCATAAAAATTCTTCACGAAAGGGATTTCCAGAGGATGTAATAAAAGGATTCGTCATGCTGAATTTAGTTCAGCAACTATCAGGTTAAGATCCTGAATCAAGTTCAGGAAGACGGTTCTTCGTTAGGTAATTGGCGAGACACCAACCATTAGTTTAAAAGGTAGTTCTTCATAAAAATTCTTCACAAAAGGGATTTCCAGAGGATGCAATAAAAGGATTCGTCATGCTGATTTAGTTCAGCAACTATCAGGTTAAGATCCTGAATCAGGTTCAGGAAGACGACTCTACGTTAGGTAGTTGGCGAGACACCAACCATTCGTTTAAAAGGTGAATCTTCATAAAAATTCTTCACAAAAGGAATTGCCAGAGGATATAATAAAGGATTCGTCATGCTGAATGTAGTTCAGCAACTATCAGGTTAAGATCCTGAATCAAGTTCAGGAAGACGATTCTTCGTTAGGTGGTTATCGAGATACCAACCATTAGTTTAAAAGGTGATTCTTCATAAAAATTCTTCATAAAAGGGATTTCCAAAGGATGTAATAAAAGGATTCGTCATGCTGAATTTAGTTCAACAACTATCAGGTTAAGATCCTGAATCAAGTTCAGGAAGACGATTCTTGGTTAGTGTTATTCTTTGTAAACAGCTTCACTCAATAAGACTTTATTATTCATTCCTGACAGACTGAATGGCAAGTACCCATTCGTCTTTTCCACAACGTGGACAGGAAGATGGTTTGGTAAGGTGTTTCACCATAGCGCAGTGGGTACAAGCATAATCTCCACTTTGTGAAATTTCCCGAGACCTTTTACCAAATTCTTTAGGATAAATTGGCATGCCCTTTACAGGTTTATCATTAGGATAAAACAAAAAACTAACCTGCCCGTTTGACTCTAAAATTGCTGTACGAACCTGCCCCACATGCTCTACATTTTGTCCACGCATCTCTGCAAAAAACTCATCCTGAGCAAAGTTCGCATCTCCCTCCTCTTTTATGGTAAATACGCCATCTTCAATAATGTAAATGGGTTTCCCCTCGAGAATATTTTCGATCCGTTGGTTTTTAGATGCGAGGTAGGTAATGAATCTATAGGTTCCTAAAATTACGATGAATACCAACAATGATGGTAAAATAGCAAATTCGCCACTAAGCATCGGATCTCCGGCAGCAGAGCCGAGCGCAATAATAACAGCCACTTCAAAAATACTGAGTTGCCTTACGCCTTTCTTGCCTGATGAACGTAGAAAAACCAGCACAAGAGTGAACATGATCACGGTCCTAAGACCAATTTCCAAGGCCAGTGAGAAATCCAGGTCACTCAGGAAGATCTCTTTAAAATCAATTTCTAATAAACGCACAGTGTATTTTTTACCTATCCAACAGGGCGCCAAGCTTTTTTGTTGAAAAAAAATGGCGAATATTCCTTATATGTTTATCTAATGCGCAATTAGAGAAGATCTAATTTCCAAAATAGCTTACCGTATATTCGTCTGCTTCTACCAATTTAACACAGTGTAATCCAAAACCTTCAATAGCATCTACTAAAGGTTGAAGCAGGTTAAAAATAGCGATGCAAAGCTGGTCACTGGCGGCAGTTTTCCCACTCATAAAATCTACGTTAAGGCTTAGATTTTTATGGTCAAGTTTATTAATAACTTCATCTTTAAGGATTTCAGTGAGGGCTTGCGGAAAAGGCAGGCATTCATTTTCGGGTGTGAGTTTTTTGCTAAACGTAATCCAAAGGGTATAATTATTTCCGTGATAATGGGCACTGGCGGCTTTGCCAAATACCTTTAAGTTTTGATCTGGTGTCCAATCTTCGCGATAAAGGCGCCGAGCTGCATTGAAACGTTCTTTCGTAGTAATATAAATTTGCATGAATTATTTTTCTCCTGCTATGATGGGCAAGTTTAAGTAACAAAAAAATGCCGCAACCAGGCGGCATTTCTCACTTTATCAATGCTGTTTATGCGGTAGCTAAAACTTCCTGACGCATTTCCTGCGCAGCAGCAACCATCTCAATTAATGCTTTTTTGGTTTCATCCCAATGGCGCGTTTTTAATCCGCAATCCGGATTTACCCAAAGCTGATCTGCAGGTACCACAGCTTTAGCCTTTTCTAAAAGCTGCACCATCTCTGCTTTTGAAGGTACTCTTGGAGAATGGATATCATAAACACCAGGTCCGATTTCATTAGGATATTTAAAGTCTGCAAAGGCATCCAATAATTCCATCTGCGAACGGGAACATTCGATGGTAATCACATCAGCATCCATATCAGCGATGTTCTGAATGATATCATTAAACTCAGAATAACACATATGTGTATGAATCTGCGTTTCATCCTTTACACCGCTTGCCGAAATTTTAAAGGCATCTACTGCCCATTTTAAATATTGTTGCCAATCTTTTTTTCTTAAAGGCAAACCTTCACGAATGGCAGGTTCATCGATTTGAATTACTTTGATGCCTGCTTTTTCTAAGTCAACCACTTCATCACGAATGGCAAAAGCAATCTGATTACAAGTTACCGAGCGCGGTTGATCATTCCGAACAAACGACCATTGCAAAATCGTAACTGGCCCCGTTAACATGCCTTTTACCAGTCTTTTAGTAAGCGATTGCGCATAGGCGGTCCAATAAACCGTCATTGGTTTAGGGCGATCTACATCCCCATAAATAATTGGCGGTTTAACACAACGGCTACCATAACTTTGCACCCATCCGTTTTTGGTAAAGGTGAAACCATTCAATTGCTCGCCAAAATATTCCACCATATCATTTCGTTCAAACTCGCCATGCACCAGCACATCAATCCCGATTTCTTCCTGCCAGGAAATGGCTTCTTCTGTCTCCTTTTTCAACAGTAAATCATACTCCTCTGGTGTAATTTCACCTTTTTTAAATTTTGATCTCCAGCTTCTAACTTCCGCAGTCTGTGGAAATGAACCAATGGTGGTTGTGGGGAAAAGCGGCAGGTTTAAAATGTCTTGTTGTGCTTTTTTTCTGGAAGAGAAAACACTTAACCGCTGTGAATCTGCCTGAGTAATTGCGCTCACCCTTTGCTTAATTTTCTCATTATGAATCAGTTTTGATGTTTTTCTACTTTCTATTGCGCTTTTATTTTCTGATAATTTCGCCAATACATCAACGCCAGGATTTTCTGCTGCCAATGCCTTTAAGGTTACAATTTCATTAACTTTTTGCTTTGCAAAGGCCAACCATTGCTTAATTTCCGGTGTTAGGGTTTTTTCGTTCGTTTCCAGGTCTAAGTCGCAAGGCGAGTGTAACAACGAGCAAGATGGTGCAATTAAAATACGGTCTCTACCCAACTTTTTAACCGCCTGATCAATTATTGCCAGAGATTGCTCAAAATCATTTTTCCAGATATTTCTGCCATCCACAACGCCAAGCGACAACGTTAGCTCGGCAGGTATTGCATTTAGAACTTCATCCAGTTGCTCCGGGCAACGTACCAAATCGATGTGTAAAGCTTTTACGGGTAGTGAAGTGGCCAATAATAAATTATCTTTTAACCCTTCAAAATAAGTGGCAACCAATACCTTTAATTGAGGAAACTGTTTTTTAATTTCTGCATAAACATATTGATAGGCTTTTTTCGCTTTTTCATCCAGATCCAATGCTAAGAAAGGTTCATCAAATTGTACCCATTCTGCACCTTGTTCTTTCAACTCGGCAAGGATCTGCAGGTAAACCGGCAATAGTTTTTTAATCAAATCTAATTTATCAAAACCGGCTTCTTTTTCCTTTCCCAGTAACAAATAAGAAACCGGACCAATAATTACTGGTTTAGTGATAATCCCAATTTGCTTTGCACTAATAAATTCGTTTACAATTTTACCCGAAAACAAGCTAAATTCCTGGTCTTTATAAAATTCTGGCACAATGTAATGGTAGTTGGTATCTAACCACTTGGTCATTTCCATGGCCGTAATATCAAGTCCGTCTTTTTGATAACCTCTGGCCATCGCAAAATAAAGATCAAGCTCATTATTACTTTTAGTAAGCACCACCTTATTGTAACGTTTTGGAATCGCGCCTACTGTGAGCGACATGTCCAGAATTTGATCGTAATAGGAGAAATCATTTGATGGAATCAAATCTATACCTGCTTCCTGCTGAAGTTTCCAATTATGCTCGGAGATACTTCTTCCTTTACTTAGCAGTTCTGCTAAAGTGATTTTCCCAGCCCAGTACTGTTCGCTGGCTTTTTTAAGTTCTCGGTTGCTACCAATTCTTGGATAGCCCAGGTTGTGCGTTTGCATTTTTCAACTTTTTAAATGGTTAATAATCATTGTAAAAAGCCAATTTATTTTCTGGTGTGTTTTGCGAGGATGGATCTAAACAGAAAGATGCAGACAAAGACAATCAGACACCATCAACAATAAGCGGGTGCTATGTCTAAAAAATGTACTCATCAGACTTTTAGCTTCAAATCGCGAAAGCAACGTCAATTGAACAGGCAGGTATCCTGACTTGTAACCGTTTCATCATCCTTCCCGCGGTAAAGCAGTGGATATATTTTGATAAAACATTAACGTTACTTACAGTTGCGCGACAGCTCGTGATTTACACACGATTCCCTATTAATTTACCTTAAGTAAAACCTTTTCAATGTAGAAATAAATAGAACTTTTGTTTTTTACAATCAGTTTTTAATTCTGATCAAAGATATACTTCAAGATTTTAAGATCTAAATAAATAAATTAATAGGGATAATATCCTTGTAAGAGCTAAAAATATGGAACAATATGCTTTTAAGTTCTTAATTTCGCATTGATAAAAGATAAATATTCTATGGATGGTCTTGACGAAACTGACTTATTGCTTTTAAAAATTCTGAGTAACAACTCCAGTTATACCACAAAAGAACTGGCTAGCCAGGTAAACTTATCTGCTTCACCTGTATTTGAACGTGTAAAAAGGTTGGAAAATAGTGGTTATATTAAAAAATATATAGCCATACTGGATGCAGAAAAGTTTAACCAGGGCTTTATTGTTTTCTGTAATATTAAATTAAAGCAACATGATCGGAAAATAGGAAATGACTTTGTGAAGGATATTATGGAGATTGATGAGGTGGCTGAATGTTATAATGTTTCAGGAGATTATGATTTCATCCTAAAAGTATACGCCAGGGATATGAAACATTATCAGGATTTCGTATTCAACAAACTGGGCTCTGTTGAAAGTATCGGAAGTACGCATAGCACCTTTGTGATGGCCGAAATCAAAAATTCACACAACATCAATTTTTAGGCGTTAAAAGATTGAAGTAAATCATGTCTTCCAGAAATTCTTCCGAATGACATGATTTAGAAGTTTAATAATCTGATTTTTTTATAAGCCCTCGATTTTTCTCTGTGAGTAACTACTTTTTGGCAAGTTTTTTAAGGTTTCATCAAGATAAGTTACTTTACCATTTTGCAAATCGTAAACCGCACCAACGATCAGTATTTTCCCATCGTTGTAGTTTTTCTTAAGAACCGGATCTAAATTCCGTAATTCTTCTACCTGGTTAATCACGTTTAAGCGGATTGCATTATCCAGTACATTACCTTTCATTACGGAAGCAGTGTCAGCAGCACGCTTGATAGAATGAATAAGCTGAGAAATGTGTCCTGGCAAATTTTCAGGATGTTCAACAGCAGCTTTTACAGCGCCACAATTGGTATGACCTAAAACAACAATCAGTTTCGTTTTAAGCATCAGATCGGCATATTCGATTGTACCGTAAGAGGCATCAGTCATTACCTGCCCTGCGGTTCTGGTTACAAATAAATCGCCGAAACCCTGGTCAAAAAGTATTTCTGCCGAAACCCTTGAATCAGAACAACCAACAATAAGTGCAAATGGCGATTGGCCATCAGCCAATTTTTTAATTAGCGCAGCATCCTGGCGGGGATAAATACTCCTGCCTTCTACAAACCTTCGGTTACCGCCCCGTAGTTTCTGGATCGCATAGTATGGATTCGCGAATGCAGAATCACGGTTAACAATATAGTTGTCTTTCCGCCATTGAGGCGAACTATATTTTAAATCGTTTTTTGATCTGACAACGTCCTGTTTTTGCGGAATGGAAATTTTCTGACTAAACGCCACATTTACGCATGCAAAAAATGCAATACCGAAGATTGTGTTAAATTTTGATTTCATTATTTGGTTTTTAAATTATATAAATTCTGCAGTGGTAGGCCATCATCCTAATTTAGGATAAATACCTGATAAAGAAAATAATAGAATTAGTGAGCTTATTTTTTGTTTAAAACTCCGCTAAGCAAGAATCTTCAACGTCACAATAACGTGATTGGAGTTTACTTATTGTTTCATGCTTCTTTTACCAGGATTGCATCTAAAATAATTTACATCTTCGGCAATTGATCTGGTAGCCATGACGATACGCATTTGACAACAAACTACTCCTATCTAATGACTGCTTGCTCTCATTTGTCTGTCGAGAAAGTCTCGTTTAGAATGCCTTTGTTCAATTAATATCGGTGTATAATTATTTTCAAACATTATCAAATTGAATAGATATTTTTTATAATTTAACTGCACTAAAAACCAATACCTCTATGTCTGATAAAAATAACACCTCAAAAACAAGAATTAGTCTTAAACTTGCTAAAACCAGGGTTAAAGCCTGGCTTGATTTTATGTCGAGCCTGCCTTATTATAAAGATAACAAAAGCAAAATTCCCCGTGCAGTTTATATTCCATTCGCTGATATCGACCAGCTAAAAAAAGATTGCGAGAAGCATTATGGCAAAGATAAAATTAAAGGTATCAGGATGTATTTCGGCCTTGCCGGAGAAGATGAACCTATTGAAAAATCTTTTGATGAATTCCGCGGACTGATTGTTCCTGTTCTTGAAGTGCCTTCAGTAGGCCACAAAGATGCCATCCATGAGTCTTTTGAATCTCCAGATCCTGAGAAAACGAATATCTATGATTTCACAGCCCCTTGTCCGCGTTATTGTGATGAAGAAAGTGAACTATACTTAAAAATGGAATGAGGTGAAACATTTTTATGTTACCCTCCTTGTTCCCTTATGCGTTGTTATCCCAATTATAGCAGGTTTTACAAAAAGAGTATTCTTAGATAAATCACTCAGAATCATCTTTATGTACCTGCTATTTGTGGCTACGATCGCTATTCCTATGCGGATATTGGGCTCCAGAAATATTAATAACCTGCCGCTGTTACACATTTATACCCTGGCAGAATTTTTATTCCTTTCTGGCTTTTTCATTTACGTATTAAATAAGCACATGGTGCCTGTGGTGGTTGCAATTGGTGTATTATTTTCCGTTTGCTGCATATTTAACATGGCCTATCTTCAGAATGTCTATATTTATAATTCGTATTCCAGGCCATTAGCTGCTGGTATTATTATCTTCTATGCCATGCTTTATTTACTTCGGCAAACCACCAGCGAAAATGATGATGATATACTCCGTCAGCCGAAAAGCTGGATTGTGATAGGTCTGCTGATTTATTTCTGCAGTTCAATCTTCTATTTCGCTTTTCTCAAGTTATTAAGTGATAGCGCAGATCCGAGCATCTATTTCCTGATGGGAAATATTCACGCATCACTGGTTTTATTAATGTATCTGCTATTTTGCAGGGCTTTTCTTTTCTACCAGCATGAAAGATAATATCGGGCTTTTGTTACTGATCAGTACCTGTAGTGTCTTTCTGGTGCTGGTTATTTTTATCCTGATCTTTATCCGGCACCAGAAAAAACTAAGTCAGAACAAAGCAGATTTCCAGGAGGCTAAAATTATCCACCAGCAGGCCCTTTTAAAAAACATCGTACTCGCACAGGAGAATGAACGCAAGCGTATTGGCGAAGACCTGCATGATGAAGTGGGCAGCTCACTCGCCCGGCTCCGATTCATCATTGAGATCTTTATCCATAATAAACAGCCATCTATGGATGAATTTACCCATAATTGCAAAACACTAATTGATAAGATAATTGATGAAGTTCGGGGGATTTCTCATAACCTATCCCCCATTGGTCTGCTTACTAATGGACTGGTAAATACATTGAGAGAAAGCTGTCTACCGATTGTGAAAACTGGATTATTGAACATCGAAATCTATGACGACTCTGAAGGGCTTACCGAAAAGTTAAATCTACTGGAATCTATTTCAATTTATCGTATTGTAACAGAGCTGATTCAAAATACCATTAAACATGCCCATGCAAAAATGGCTCAACTCAACATCACCATTGACCTTAATTATCTAACTTTCGATTACCAGGATGATGGTATCGGATTAGTGGAGCATCATGGAAATGGTATGGGTACAAAAAATATCAAAAACAGGTTAACCGTTATTGGTGCAACAGAAGAAAACATGGCTAACACGGGCAAGGGATATGGCTTTCGCTTTAAATTAAAAATATCATGAAAATTCGAATTGCCATCGTTGATGACCAAAACCTGTTCAGACAAACACTGGCTATGCTCCTGGCTGGCATTCCAGACTTCGAACTGGTGGCTGAATCTGCAAATGGACCCGATTTACTAAAAGCCATTGCCTTACTGGAAGATTTACCGGATATTTTGCTGATGGATATGAATATGCCAGGAATGGATGGCTTGGAACTCAATAAAATCATAAGGGAAAAGTATCCCGAAATTAAAGTAATTGTACTTTCTGTGCACGCGCAGGGTACTTTAATTGCTAAATTGGTTCAATCAGGCGCATCAGCTTATCTGGTAAAAAACTGCGATCGGGAAGAACTCATGCTGGCCATAAAAAGTACCTTCACCACAGGGTATTACATGAATAAGCAGACTTTAATTGCACTGCAGGAAAACAATAAAATTTCATCAAAGTCACATCATTTTTCTACCCTTCCCATCAACCTTACTGAAAGAGAATTGGAGGTTTTGAAATTAATCTGTGATCAGTACGCGAGTGCAGAAATCGCCGAGAAACTGTTCCTCAGTACCCGAACAGTAGAAGGACACCGAAATCACCTGCTAACTAAGACTGAAAGCAGGAATACTGCTGGTTTGGTGTTATTTGCCATCAGACATCAGCTGATCACGCTTATTTAAGCCAGGTAGTTTTACCTTTTTACGTAAAGCAGTATTTTTGCGGTAGGCAAACGTTATAAAATTTATCAGATTTGAATTGTAGTATTTAACACAAGTACTATACAAATTATTGGATATTTCACAACCAACCAAACTGATATGAATTACGTAAACAAAAGAGACATCCCATGTCCGCATTGCAACAAAAACATTGATACCCATGCCATCCCGATAATTAGCTCTGACACTGCTACAGAGCAATTGGCCAAGAAACTTCAGGAAAAACTCGATGGAGTTTATGTAACGGCGCTAAGCAAAGGCTATGTTTTGCCTGTTGGTGCTACCATGGTTGGTGCCGCCATTGCAACCATCGGCTCAAAGGTTGTAAAAGTCGCCGCCCTTTCCGGAGCAAATGCGAACTTGATATTGAGCTTTATACAAGGCGGCCTGGGGAACGATGTTAAATTGGTAGGAGATAATGTTGCTCCGGCGAATTTCAAAACGCTTTTACTGGATTCGTTAAGCACACCAATTGCCGCCATAACCACAGGTATGGCAGCCATACCAGATCCAAAATATCCGGTAGGTTCATGTGCAGGACAAAAAATCATACAATATCTGGTATCGCAATCCAACCCTACCACAGCAAGAATCAAAAAAATTAATATGGCAGAAATTTTCTGGAAATCTGGTGGAAAATCTGCCTGGTCTACAGGCCAGTTAGTAGAATCTTGCAATACCTGCAACCGTGTGCTTCCTATGCTACTTTGCAATTACAATAACGACGGAGAAAAAGTACCATACAACCTTTCTTAAATCCTGGCGCAAAGCAGGGATTAATTAAACATAAATTAAATATCATGAATAATCTTCAACTTGGTTCGCAAGGGGCCGAAGTAAAAACGCTGCAAGAGCAACTTATTTCAGCAGGCTATGCTATTACAGCTGATGGCGTATTTGGGCCCGCAACCCAAAACGCCGTAAAACAGTTCCAGCAAAAAAAGCAGTTAACCGTTGATGGCATTGTTGGTCCATCCACTCAAGCTGCACTAAATGGCAGCAACACCCCTACTTTAAGCGGCATAGATATTTCGCACTTTACCGGGAGCATCAACTGGAATACGTTAGGTAGCGAAGTAAGCTTTGTTTATGCTAAAGCCAGCCAGGGTGGCCAGTATAAAGACCCTACTTTCAGCAGTAATTTTGTTAACCTGGCAAAGGCCGGAATTATAAGGGGTGGCTACCATTTTTTAACTTTTCAGAATACAGCTCAGGATCAGGCAAATAATTTTCTGAGTTGTGGTGTGGATTATAGTCAACATAATATTCTTCCACCAGTATTGGATATCGAGTGGCAAGTTCCATCAACGTTAAATCCCTATATTTTAAATAACCGCCAACAATGTATTGCACTGATTGCAGACTGGCTTCAAACTGTTGAGACAAAAACCGGCAGACTTCCTATGATTTATACCAATGCCTCCTTCTGGCAGCAATACTTGAATAATCCGCCAGGGTTTGAAAAATATCTGGTCTGGCAAGCGGCGTACAGTTCATCCAGACCAGCGAATATTCCTAACCTTGCACCCTATACTTTTTGGCAAAATGGCGACAATGGCCGCCTGTCGAGTATTTCCACAGGGGTAGATACAAACATTTTTTACGGAAGTCTGGATGACTTAAAAAAACTGGCATCTGCGTAAACATCTTCTATTTATATCACCTAAGCAAAACCAACCTTAAAATTCACTAATTTTTTCACACCTAATCAATTAAAACTATGGAATCAGATTTATTATCTATTTCGCAGCAATTCTCGGGATTACCGATGGATGCGCTGATTGGCGGCCCTTTAAATGCTGCCGCAAAAGCTAATGCGGCCATGGCCCTTACGCAAACCAAGTTTATGCTCGACACCTGTTTTGCAAAAACACCTGTAGCAAAAGTTGCTGCGTCAGCTGGAACTCCGGCAGTAGTAGACCCCACAACTGGCAGAATTACCACACCAGAAGTGGTTGCTTCACCAGAAGTCCCTGCACACGACAATTACATACCGGTTATGGTGGTGATGTCGCTTACCAGGGGTGTAATTACCCCGGCACAACCAGCTGTACCTGCTGATGCAACGGCAACCCCACCTGTGGTTGGTAGTCCGGGAGTTCCAACAACGATCCAAAGCATGACCACGCAGTTTAACCTGCCTTTGCTTACCATTGTACCGCTAAATTCATTGGCTGTAGATACCGTTGACATCAATTTCGAAATGGAAGTGAAATCCAGCTTCTCCGAAGATCAGTCTGAAGAAAAATCCAGCGAAAGTAAAGGCGAGGGCAGTTTTGAGGCTAAAATTGGATGGGGACCCGTTTCCGTTACCATTAAGGGTAGTGCCAGCTATGATTCTAAAGATTCTTCCACACATAGTACCCATTATCAAAAAAGTAACTCGGCAAAATACACGGTTAATGTTCATGCTGCGCAGTTACCGTTACCAAAAGGGGTGAATACAATTATAGAAGCATTCTCCCAATCGATCTCACCAATCACCTTAGATAGAGCATCATAAACTTCACGCATAAGTTCAACAGGCAGTTTATGCTGCCTGTTGAATTTAATTAATCTGCTAAACATGCCAAACATAGATAATGGGTCCTTTAAACCAGATTTTAGTAAAGAGCTGGATATTGAATCGCTAATCAGCGCACCGCTGGTTGCGGTTTCTAAAGCAAATGTGGTGATGGCGCAAGGTCAAACCAGGTTCTTTTTAGAATATTGTTTCAACAAAGTTGGAGACAATTACGAGCCAATAATGATCAGGATGGCACTTAAAAAGGCTGTAATTGTTCCTCCCCAACCCGAGCAACCCGGTCAGCCACCAGTAAATGCTTCTGCGCCCGGCGTATTGCCAATAGTTTTGGCAAGTGAGGGCAAAGCTGCAGTGCCAGCCAAACCCGAAGCCATTGTAGGTCAAACCACTTATTTTGAACTCCCGCTTCTTACCATTATTCCATTTAATTCGTTAGCGGTAGACAAGATGAACATTGATTTCGATCTGGAAATTACCGCCACAAAATCTAAACCAAGCACCTTAAATAACGAATCAAATAACAATATTACTGATGAAAAACCACAGCTATATGGGAAAATCAGTTATGACCCCAATAACGGTAATGCCAATGAGAGCAAGAGCCCTTCTAAAAAACAGCTTTCCAGTAAATTAAAAGTTAATATTAATGCGGCAACCCTCCCCCTACCGCAAGGCATACTCACCATTATCGACTTGTATAGCAAATCAATAAATCCAACCACCAATACTTAAATAATTTCACATGAGAAACTTAGATCAAAAAATACCTTGCCCTGTTTGTAATACCAGCATCCTGTTTGATGTAAATCAACTAATAATGGGTGTTCAGTTTGTTTGCACTAATTGCCACGCTTCCATTGGTTTAGCGAGTGAAAGTAAACCAATGGTAGAACAAACCATGCAAAAAATTGAAGATTTGAGAACTGGTTCTAAAATAAAAAATTAACTCACGCTAATAAATAACCGAATATGATCAGTTTTAAAAATTTTGTACAGGCCATTCAGAATGCGATCACCAGCGCCAGCGACACCATAATGGATAAAAATTTATCTATTTTAGACAAATATTTTATAGAATCTACCGAACCCGCTACTGATGGTGATGCCGCAAAAAGCACCATGATACCGAAATCAGTAACGCTGCAATACCCACACCTGAACAGTGAAGGAAATATTGAAAATTTAGAAATTGCAGTTCCATTAATCACCCTGGTGCCACTTTCTACCACCCAGGTAGATAAAGCTGTGTTGTCGGCCAGCTTTGAAATGGAAGTAATAGACGGCGAACTGCAACTTCACTTTTCCGACAGAAATGCTAAGGGTGGGATGTTTAATAAAAAACCTAAGACTGCCTGGGGTAGAATGGAGTTTACGTTTTCGCCACAGGAAACTGCCGAAGGTTTCAAAATTCTGGTTGCCGGATATGAAGATATCCTCAAACGACAAATTGTTTAAAAATCGATCTCAAACGCATCTATTGATGGGATTGTAAACACTTGTGCCCTGATCAAAAAGATTGGCTGTATTTATAACAGGTAAATTCCAGGCTTTACGAGACAAACACTTCCTCAACGGTACACATCAATCCCACTGCTCTAAATGCGTTTGATACGGGTTCATCAATTTTTTGTTGTGAGGAGATTCTCAATACCTTATCACAATCTGCAAAATCAATTGTCCATTCACTGATTTCTGCAAAGGCACTCAAACATTTTGAAGCAATATTTAATTCTGCTTCTTCTGTTATATTGGTATACATGATGGTAATGTAATTGTTCATGTTTTTTAGATATTTATTCGGTTTAAAAGAGGAATAATTAGTTACGCTTTTCTAAAAGCAAAAGTAATCAATTATTACTAATTAGTAATCAAAGATTATTAAATATTTATTTTATTTTTGTTTGATGGAAAAGCACATAGATGAAAAGTTACGGGAACTCGAGCAGATGCAGGATAGGAATTGGCAACGACTGACTTTTAACCTCCGTAAACATTTAGATCATTGGTCGCACTCCAATGTCGATCCCAACTGGAAGGATATGAAACTATCCTACTGGCCTGTAATCTGCAACATCGGTATAGATGGCTGTACACCCTCTGAAATTTCGAAAAAATCAATGATTCCGAAGCAGAACATCAGCCGAACCATTAAAGAACTTGAGGCGCTGGGCATGATTACCACTAAAGTTAACGAAGTTGATAAGCGAAGTGATGTGATTGTGCTCACGAATGAAGGAAAGCAACTGATTTATCAAACGAATAGTCATGTATTGGAAATGAATGATATTTATCGTGAAGTTGTAGGTGCTAAAGAACTAGAAATTACGCTAACTGCCTTGAATAAAATTTTGGCTTACCATGAAAATTTCCAGAAAAAATAATCAAATATACCCTCACAAATCAAAAATTCTATTTGCATCTCAAAAAAACTGCACCAGGCAAATAATGCTTAAATTTTAAAGGAATAGACCTTTTTTTAAACAAAAACCCTACAAAAAGCAGTTTTTCCTTTAGCGGTTTCCAGCAGAAAGCCATCTTATAAAAAAATAATTTGGCTATTCTTAAAAGTTTTCTATAAGTTTACCGCAACTTTAGGGGTGTCCTTCGCGGACTGAGATAATACCCTTTGAACCTGATGCAGTTAGTACTGCCGAAGGGAAAAGTGATGACAACTCCTGCATGATGAAGTTGTTTTTTCTTTCCTCCATACGGGGCCATTCCTAAAAGTTAAATTTTTAGAAACAGAATGGAAATCACCGTAAATCAACAAAATTACCACGTTACCGATGTTTGCACCATGCAGCATTTAATTACTGATGTGTTAAATACGCCATCCAAGGGCATTGCTGTGGCTGTTAATCAGTCTATCATTTCTAGAAATACCTGGGAGAACCACCTTCTTCATCCCGGCGATCAGGTCATCATTATTAAAGCCACACAAGGCGGCTAACCATAAATCTCAATAAAATGAAGCAAGAAAAAATTCCGACAGACCAGGTATTAACCACCACTCCTTTTGCAGCCTCGAAAAAAGTTTTTGTACAGGGCCAGTTGCACAACATCCAGGTAGCCATGAGGGAAATTACTTTAAGCGATACCAAAATCCACGGACGTTTTGGCGAAACAGAACCTAATGCTCCGGTAACAGTTTACGATACGAGTGGCCCATATACGGATGTAAATGCAGAAATCGACGTTAAAAAAGGCCTACCCCGCCTTCGCGAAACATGGATCACCAATCGAGGTGATGTGGAGCAACTGGATTACATTTCATCAAATTACGGACAACAACGGTTACACGATCAAAGCCTTGACCACCTCCGCTTTAATCATACCACGAAGCCGTTTCGGGCCAAAGCCGGGATGAATGTATCGCAAATGCATTATGCTAAAAAAGGGATCATCACCCCAGAGATGGAGTACATTGCCATCCGCGAAAACCAACAGATTGATCTGCTAAAGGAACAACTTAAAGATCAACACGATATTATGAATCACCAGCATCAGGGCCACAGCTTTGGTGCCAATACCCCAAAAGGTGCTATAACGCCAGAGTTTGTTCGACAGGAAGTGGCTGCCGGACGAGCGGTAATTCCATGCAACATCAATCACCCGGAAATAGAACCGATGATTATTGGCCGCAATTTTCTGGTAAAAATTAATGCCAATATTGGTAATTCTGCCGTAACCTCCAGCATTGAAGAAGAAGTAGAAAAAGCAGTTTGGGCATGCCGTTGGGGTGCAGATACCATTATGGATCTTTCAACTGGAAAAAACATTCATGAAACCCGCGAATGGATTATCCGTAATTCACCTGTTCCAATCGGAACGGTACCGATTTACCAAGCTTTAGAAAAAGTGAATGGCAAGGCCGAAGACCTTACCTGGGAATTATTCCGCGACACGTTGATTGAGCAGGCCGAACAAGGAGTAGATTATTTTACCATTCATGCAGGGGTATTATTACGCTATGTGCCGTTAACAGCCAAACGCATCACCGGAATAGTTTCGCGTGGTGGATCAATCATGGCAAAATGGTGCCTGGCGCATCACAAAGAAAATTTCTTATATACTCATTTTGAGGAAATCTGCGAAATTATGAAAGCGTATGATGTTTCCTTTTCCTTAGGCGATGGATTGCGCCCGGGTTGTATTGCAGATGCAAATGATGCGGCACAGTTTGGTGAGTTGGAAACGCTTGGCGAATTAACTAAAATTGCCTGGAAACATGATGTGCAAACCATTATTGAAGGGCCAGGCCATGTGCCGATGCACCTGATTAAAGAGAACATGGAGAAACAATTGCAACATTGTTCTGAGGCGCCTTTTTACACCTTAGGTCCGCTAACCACAGATATTGCTCCTGGTTATGATCACATCACCTCCGCAATTGGTGCGGCGATGATTGGTTGGTTCGGAACGGCGATGCTGTGTTATGTCACTCCGAAAGAGCACTTAGGCTTACCAAATAAAAAAGATGTGAAGGATGGCGTAATTACCTATAAAATTGCTGCTCACGCCGCAGATTTAGCCAAGGGGCATCCGGGTGCGCAATACCGCGACAACGCATTAAGTAAAGCACGATTTGAATTTAGATGGGAAGATCAGTTTAACCTTTCACTCGATCCGGATACCGCGAAAGAATTTCATGATGAAACACTCCCTGCAGAGGGTGCCAAGATTGCCCATTTCTGTTCCATGTGCGGACCAAATTTCTGTTCGATGAAAATTACCCAGGATGTTAGGGAATATGCAAAAGAAAATGGCATGGGTGAAGAAGATGTAATGGCAAAGGGCATGGCTGAAAAATCAAAGGAATTTACAGAAAAAGGAAGCGAAATTTATTTATAATGGAATTGATTGTCCTCTCCAACCCTGAAACAATCGCAAATGAAGCGAAAATGATCAACCAGCTTTTTGAGGCCGGAATGACCCGTTTTCATTTACGCAAACCGGGTTGGAGTGGCATTCAGTGCATGGATTTATTGAAAGATCTTGATCCGGCATTCCACCCAGCTATTGCGCTGCATCAACACCACTACCTTACAAATGATTTGAATACCAAACGCCTGCATTTCACAGAAAATCACCGTTTTAACACCAGCAAAGAAACGCTCATTAACCAAAATTTAAGTGGCTTTTTATGTAGCACTTCGGTACACGAGTTAGCTGAAATCAACTCCTTAAATGCATTTGATTATGTTTTTTTTAGTCCGGTGTTTCACAGTATTTCTAAGCCAGGTTACCAAAGCAAACTGGAAAAAAGCTTCGTTTTGAAAAAAGTAAATAGCCTACAAAAAGTGATTGCGCTTGGCGGAATCGACGAGCATAACCTGAATCAAATCAGGCAAATGAAATTTGATGGTGCAGCAGTGTTGGGTGCAATTTGGAAGAATCCTGAACAAGCGGTTACCATTTTTAAGCAATTAAATGATTTAACGAAGAGTTATAAAGAATGATAAACAGACTTCACTACATTTCCCAGCAGCCAGAGCAAGGAACCCATTTAACGGCCATCAAAGCTGCGCTGGATGCAGGTGCCAAATGGATACAGCTAAGGGTTAAATTTGAGCCAAAAGAAACTATTTTTAAATATGCCTTGAGTGCGTTGGCCGTATGTAATGAATATGGCGCTAAACTAATTGTCAATGATCACCCCGAAATTGCCTTGGAAGCAGGTGCACACGGCCTTCACTTGGGTTTAGAAGACATGCCTGTAGAAAAAGCGCGTAGCTTAGTTGGCACAAAGATGATTATCGGTGGCACCGCAAATACTTTCACCCACATTGAGCAAAGAGTGGCAGAAGGTGCAGATTATATCGGCCTGGGGCCTTATCGTTTTACAAAAACCAAGCAAAAGTTGAGTCCGATTCTGGGTTTGGAAGGCTATGCAGAAATCATTAGTAAAGTAAATCAGAAAGGAATTAAAACGCCAATTATTGCCATTGGCGGCATAGAACCTCAAGATATTATGGGAATTATGAAACTTGGATTATATGGCGTTGCGGTGTCGGGAGCAATCACCCATGCTGCAAATCCAGCGGCTACCATAGCCCAGATGTATGAATACGTAAACCATACCGCCTTAAAAGAAGCTTAACATGTTACAAATAGCCGATAAAACATTTAATTCCCGCCTTTTTACGGGGACAGGAAAATTCAGTTCTTCTGCATTGATGGGAGAAGCCTTGCTGGCATCTGGTTCAGAGCTCATTACAGTAGCCTTGAAAAGAGTGGACATTAAGAACAATGAAGATGACGATTTATTAATTCGTTTGAAATATCCGCACATTAATTTACTGCCCAATACTTCTGGGGTAAGAAATGCGAAGGAAGCGGTTTTCGCAGCTCAACTGGCACGTGAAGCACTGGAAACCAACTGGATTAAATTAGAAATCCATCCAGATCCAAAATACCTGATGCCAGACCCTATTGAAACCTTAAAAGCAACAGAAGAGTTAGCCAAAAAAGGTTTTATCGTTTTGCCATACATCCATGCCGATCCTGTTTTATGCAAGCGTTTAGAAGATGCAGGTACAAGCGCAGTGATGCCACTGGGTTCTCCAATTGGCAGCAATAAAGGTTTGAAAACGATTGATTTTTTAGAGATCATTATCAGTCAAAGTAACGTTCCGGTGGTAATTGATGCAGGAATTGGTTCTCCATCTGATGCCGCCTGGGCCATGGAAATCGGTGCCGATGCAGTATTGGTGAACACTGCCATTGCAATTTCCAGCAACCCGGTACAAATGGCCGCAGCCTTCAAAATGGCCGTTGAAGCCGGAAGAATGGCCTTCGAAGCGAAGTTAGCCTCGCCAGTTTCACATGCCATTGCCAGTAGTCCCCTAACCTCCTTTTTAGATGAATAGCTTTAACGACCTTTTCGAAACCTACAGTTGGGATGATACTAAAGCCAGCATTTATGGTAAAACTACAGCCGATGTAGAACACGCCTTGGCTTCTTCAAAACGAACTTTAGAAGATTTCAAGGCCTTGATTTCCCCTGCCGCAGCGCCATACCTGGAACAAATGGCAGTGATTAGTCAGCAGTTAACACAAAAACGTTTTGGCAAAGTACTACAAATGTATGTACCGCTTTATTTATCGAACGAGTGCAACAACATTTGCACTTATTGTGGTTTCAGTTATGATAATAAAGTGAAACGCAAAACGCTCAGTTCAATGGAAATTATGCAGGAAGTTGCCGCGTTGAAAGAAATGGGTTATGACCATGTTTTGTTGGTTACCGGAGAAGATAATTTGAACGTTCACGTAGATTATTTCAAAAAAGTACTCGAACTGATCAGGCCTCATTTTGCCCATATTTCTATGGAAATTCAACCCATGGATGTGGAGGATTATAATCAGTTAACGCCTTATGGCTTAAATACGGTTTTAGTTTACCAGGAAACCTACCACCAGGAAGATTATAAAAAGCACCACCCAAAGGGCAAAAAGTCAAATTTCAGATACCGGGTAGAAACACCAGATCGGCTCGGTAAAGCAGGAATCCACAAAATGGGACTCGGTGTCTTAATTGGTTTGGAAGATTGGCGCACCGATTGTTTTTTCACCGCACTGCACCTAAATTATCTGGAGAAAAGATACTGGCAGAGTAAATACAGTCTATCATTTCCGAGGCTTCGTCCTTTTAGCGGCGGCCTGGAACCCAAAGTTGAAATGAGCGATCGGGAACTGGTTCAATTGATTTGTGCTTATCGTTTATTTAATGAAGAAGTAGAATTGTCGATCTCGACCCGAGAATCGCCAACTTTCCGAAATAACATCATTAAATTAGGCATCACCTCGATTAGCGCGGGTTCAAAAACCAATCCGGGCGGCTATGTGGTGGCGCCAGAATCGCTGGAACAATTTGAAATCAGCGATGAACGTAGTCCTTCCGAAATTGCTCATTTAATTGCGGCACAAGGTTATGAAGCCGTATGGAAAGATTGGGACAATTGCTTAGCTTAAATAACAAAGATGCTTACCAAAGAAGAATTAAAACAATATAACCGCCAACTCATTCTTCCGGAGCTGGGAATTATCGGGCAGGAAAAGTTGAAAGTGGCTAAAGTGCTGATGATTGGTGCAGGAGGTTTAGGCTGCCCTGTTTTACAATACCTGGTAGCCGCCGGCGCAGGAACGATTGGAATTGTTGATGATGATGTGGTCGATGTGAGTAACCTGCATCGCCAGATTTTATATTCCCTGGCAGATGTTGGTGAACCAAAGGTAGCCATAGCTAAGCAAAAGCTCCAACAGCTTAATCCGTTCGTAAACATCATCTCCCATCAGGAAAGGATTACCACGGACAATGCGGCAAGACTAATAGCTCCATATGATTTGGTTATAGATGGATCGGATAATTTCCCGACCAGATACCTGGTGAATGATACCTGTGTATTGCTTGGCAAAACACTCATTTTTGGTTCTATCTTTAAGTTTGAAGGACAGGTTTCGGTTTTTAATCATCAGCAAGGGCCAAACTATCGCGATATTTTTCCAGAAGCGCCTGCAGAAAATGAAGTTCCAAATTGCGCTGAAATTGGTGTGATTGGTATCTTACCTGGAATGATTGGCACTTACATGGCCAATGAAGCAATAAAGATAATTTGTGAGATTGGCGAAACGCTTTCTGGTAAACTACTCACCCTAAACGCATTAGACAATAGCCTAAGCATATTTAAAGTTACCCACCAAAACCAGTACACGCAGCAACCAAAAGTAACTGAACAAAAATTCACAGAAAACGCTGGCACTGAAATTTCGGTTGAGGTTTTAAAAACCTGGATGGCAGAAACACCCGAAAAAATACATTTGGTAGATGTAAGGGAAAATTATGAATTTGAAGAATACAATATTGGTGGCGAAAATATCCCGCTTTACGATCTTGGTGAATATATTTCATCATTCCAGCTGGATAAAAAACTGGTATTCATTTGCCAAACAGGACAACGAAGTAAAATGGCTGTAAATATAGCCAAGCCACTTTTCAATGGTGAAATCTTCAGTGTAAAAGGTCTGATCTCATGAATTTAAGTCACCAATATATTTCCGTACTAACCATTGCTGGTTCAGACAGCGGCGGAGGTGCCGGCATACAGGCCGACCTTAAAACATTCAGTGCGCTGGGCTGCTACGGAACTTCGGCTATTACAGCCATCACCGTGCAAAATACTTTAGGGATAAAAGCCATTCATCAGATTCCACCGGAAATAGTAAAAGCTCAAATTAAGGCTGTAATGGATGATATTAAACCAACTGCCATAAAAATAGGCATGATTTACTCTCCCGAATTAGCCAGAACAATTGCCCTAACCTTAAAGGATTACCCAGAGGTTCCGATTATCTTTGATCCTGTAATGGTATCAACCAGTGGTTACCGCCTGATTGAAAGTGATACCATCGCCATCTTTCAACAGGAATTATTTCCGCTGGCAAGCCTGATTACCCCTAATCTGGATGAAGCTGAGATACTGGCAGAAATGAAAATCCAGACCGTAGATGATATGAAACAAGCAGCCAGCAGGATCAGCAATTCGAAGTGTAAGGCTGTTTTGGTAAAAGGTGGTCATATGAAAGGGCCCAATCTTGTTGATGTATACCTGGACATAAAAGGGCATTACCAGACATTTAAATCGGTAGCCATCCAAACACCAAACACACATGGAACAGGCTGCACACTTTCCGCTGCTATTGCTGCTTTTGTGGCTTTGGGCAATGATTTACCGAAGGCGATAGAAAAAGCAAAACAGTACGTGACGCTAGCAATTGTTACCGGACAGGATGTGAAAACTGGCGAAGGCAAAGGTCCGTTAAACCATTTCTTTGATGCGAAAAATCTGATTAAAAAGGCATTGATTTAGATTGCCAAAAAAAATAAAACCTAAGAAGTTCGATAATAATTTATTGTCTTTACTCCTCTACCTGTGGCATGCTTAATAAAGAATTTCGCAAGCTTTGATGACAATACATTTAATTCTCTTAGTATTCCCCATCACAAAGGCTACCCGAACTTCTCGGCTGATTTTCATTCCTCAAAATTTATACAGGTACCAAGCCATTTATATCAAAGTGGTAAAATTCACATAGACATAACATAAATTGGCTGCCTTTAATTTTAAGAATGAGTACATTTGGCGCGCAATATTCGTGGCTTGCTATGAAAATGCAGCTGACATAAAAGTCATGCGACACAATAGAATTAATATAATTTGGATAAGTAAAGACCAATATCGAGATGTTAAAGCCGTTTCGTTAAGAGTTGTAATTTATCCCCAGCTATACAAATGAAGAAAAATCACTATACCTTTCCGTTTCTCCTGATCATTATTTTATTTATTGCCACCAGCAGTGTTTTTGCACAAACTGATACCAGCGAACATATTGTTTCAGGTCGACAGAATGCCGCTAACCAGCTCAAAAAACCCTATGTCATTCTGATCTCGGCAGATGGCTTTCGATATGATTATGCCAGCCGTTATCATGCAGATAACTTATTGAAGCTTAGAACAAATGGAGTATGGGCAGAATCGATGATTCCGAGTTTTCCATCCGTAACTTTCCCCAATCATTATACCATCGTAACAGGTATGTATCCTTCGCACCACGGTTTGGTAAACAATACTTTTCTGGATGAGCGCACGGGCGAAAAGTATTCGATGAGCTCAAAATCGAAAGTAAGAGATGGCCAGTGGTATGGTGGTGTACCGCTATGGGTATTGGCAGAAGAACAAAATATGATATCTGCAAGCATGTTTTGGGTAGGATCTGAGGCCGCGATTAAAGGCATTCGCCCTAGCTATTATTACACTTATAACGAACAGATCAGCGTAGATAAAAGAATTGAGATTATCAAAAACTGGCTGACCCTGCCTGAAGAAAAAAGGCCGCATTTAATTACGTTCTATCTTTCAGAGCCAGATCATGCAGGCCATACTTATGGCCCCGATGCTCCTCAAACTCAAGAAGCAGTAAAGATGGTGGATGCTGTAATTAATCAGCTTACCAAAGCCATTAAGCCGCTAGGCCTTCCCGTAAATTATATTTTTGTTTCTGATCATGGCATGACCGCCGTAGACCGGGATCAGCCTATTGCCACGCCAAAGGCCATTGATACTGCCAAATACGTCATTGCTTCTTCAGGCACGATGATGGATATTCATGCGAAGAATAAACAAGAAATCAGGCCATTATATGAAACCTTGAAGCGCCAGGAAGGTACCGATTATAAGGCCTATCTAAAAACTGAAATGCCCGCACACTTTCATTATAATGCTAGTGATGATCGTTTAAACCGCATTGGCGACATTCTTTTAGTACCTGAATGGCCGAAGGTATTTTCTAGCCGCAAGCCTGGAATGGGGTACCATGGTTTCGACCCACTACAGGTGAAAGACATGCATGCTACATTTATTGCCTGGGGACCAGCATTCAAAAAGCATTTAAAAATTCCATCATTCGAAAATGTAAACGTTTATCCACTAATCACTGAAATTTTAGGTCTTCCCTATCAACATGAAATAGATGGTAAGATAGAAGTGCTAAAACCTATTCTGAAAGATACACGAGACTCGAAACAGTAAAGCCCTTATCCGCCTAAAGACGCCTTTCCCAACATGGAAAAGGGAATAGCCCGGGCTGCGCCAGCCTATGCAAGCCAGCGCAGCAGGCAGAAATGATCCACATTCAACAATAATCAGTTTTACAAAAATGTTATTGATTTGGAATCTTTAATTTAATTATACGGCGTAATCGTTACCGGCCCAATCAAACCTGAAGGCATAACACCCCATTTTGAAGCATCAAAAGGTTTGTAGTCTATATTTACAAAATTAATTTCATGATAATTTCTCCACTGAATCTTCTTTAAATCCATATCGCGAATCCGGTTAGCCATTAAATTAACCACCTCCACTTTAATGGTATTGTTCCCAGCCTTTAAGTACTGGCCAATCCGCGCCTGGAACGGAATACTCCATAAAATACCAACCTCTTGTCCGTTAACCCAAACCCTGGCACTTTCATCAACCTGATTAAGGTTTAAAATATACTCTTTAGCCGATTTAGCAGATAAGTTAAAGTTCGTGGTATATACGCCTGTACCCGAAAAAGCAACCAGTTTTGGATCTTTCAACTCCGTCCAGGATATTAATTTGTCTAATTTCTGATCAGCTGGAAGTTCTGGTCCACCTGCTGTAAAATGCAAAGACCAGGGATTATTCAATCTAATTGCCGTAGAAGCTTTATTCAGGTAACTCCATTTGGCATTTTGCAACTGCGTTTTAGATAGATTTAGAAAAAGTGTTTCACCAGATTTAATTTGCACACGCACTTTATTGTCTTGCATTGTAGCTGAACCAATTAAGCCACTTTGTGGATCGAGAATAACCGCTTTGCCCATTGCGTTTAGCGGCAAATAAGTATCAATATCTTTTCCAGTGTGATTAACCAGGTAATAAAACGTTTCATTATTACCCTTTCTTCTGATGAATTTTAATCCCGAATCGGTAAGGGTTTCCCTGTTGATATTACGCTGAACAAGTGCTTCCTGGATATCACCTGATAAAATGATTTCGCCTTTACCCGTTTTGAAGGTAGAAACATCCTTTCCACCATCGGCAAAGCCAAACTTAGCCAACATCGATTTTAGTTTCACCCTTCTATTTTCCAGATCGTTTAAACCTGGAACATCTTGCGGCAATTCCTGAAAAATTATCGTTGCACCATTTCTGGCCAACTCAACAATATGTTCCAATGTTTCCAGACTCATTAGCTTACTTGCAGGGATAATTAACACTTTATAAGGCGAAGCATTTTCTGCGGTTTTTAATAAATTATTGGTGCTTTTAGTGCTACTCAACAAACGATCAGAAGCAAAATCGAAGGCATAACCAGCTTTTGATAAATCTTTAGCTAATTTGTAAAAAGGTGTTGGATGCAGCCATTCATCTACATCATGTACTTTTAATGCCATATCCAGGCCCTTAGCTTTATTCCAAACATCATAAACCGGCCAGTAAATAAGCAACTCATTGTCTGCTTTTCCGGATTGTAGAATGGATTGGCAACGGGCGATATAATTATTTAAGCCTTGAGCGTGTGGCCATAAACTATTATTTGGATTCATTTCTACAGATGCATAAAACAACCATCCCGGCCAGGGAATATCTTGAGGGGAATTCGTAGTGCCGTGATAAAAAATGTGATTGATTCCGGATAAAAACAATTCTTCGGCTTCTGGTTTACATTGCGAGTACGACGTTTTGAAATGCTCGGTAAGCCAGGTGAAAGTTTCTGAAGACACCAAGGTTTTACCATTGGTATGCGCGGCTGAGGAAGCAAACTTACTCATCATCGGATCTGGATCTACATTTCTGATGTCTGTAGCCTCCCTGCGTAAACCCTTTATATCAAAGGCGCTGGAGCCAAATGTTTCCGTTTCAGGGATGTCTACCGCTCCATAAAGATCGAGCAGGTTACCCGGAGACCCATGCGATTGATTCTTGGTAAGTGATTTTAACCCATGCGCCCAGCTTGTCCAGTTTTTAGTAAAATTATTAAGCAAGAGTTCATCCATCGTTTCGCGGTAATCTGATTTTAAGCGGGCGATATTTTCATTTGTAGAATCCTTGCTTGCTAAATCCTTCAGGTGCTTAGAAAGATCATAGCCCCTGTTTTGTTTAAATGCTGAAAAAAAAGCTGGCGTCCAGGTGGCACCATAAACTTCATAGCTATCATTAAAAAACGATCTTATTCCCTGAGGTTTGTGATTAAAAGAATCTGTAAATCTTTTCAGATAAACATCAACTGATTTTTTATCCAGGTGATTAAGAGTAAAACCCTCCCCACCCGGCGCAGCACGCTTAACCATTTGCCTGGTTTTTCCGGCAAAAGCAGCATAAATATTCCAAACACCAGAT
The DNA here is from genome assembly GCF_034045265.1 of Pedobacter sp. CFBP9032. Lineage (NCBI taxonomy): Bacteria > Pseudomonadati > Bacteroidota > Sphingobacteriia > Sphingobacteriales > Sphingobacteriaceae > Pedobacter > Pedobacter sp. CFBP9032. The sequence continues at coordinate 61,479 of NZ_JAXCWE010000016.1, forward strand.
TTGGGCGACCATGATAGTACCCCATTTTTTTGAAGCGATGGAAGCAAATCTTCTGTTTCTCCATTTGGCCCGTAAGCGGTTATGGCCTGGAGCTGAGCAAAATCCTGCTTTGCTTCTTCAACCTTGATCGGTTCGGTTAGTTTTTCGCCAGCGTTGAGCTTATAATCCTGGATAATGAGTTTTGTGGCAGCAAATTCAGGTGTAATCTGCGGACCACCAAACGGCCAGCCCGTACCCGTGTTCATATCAACCCCCATACCTAATATATTTGCTTTTTTCACGGTGTGATGAAGTGCGTCCATCCAGGCTGGCGAAAGAAATTGCAAATATTGTTTTTCAAAACCAACAGCACCATAAATGGGCGTGATCTCTACACCACCTAAACCAGCAGATGCATATTTTTGCAAAACGAAATCGAGATTCTTGTCGTTTACTGCGTTCCCCATCCACCACCACCTTGTCCAGGGTTTCATCTGACGTTCAATTTTCGGCCAGGAGACCATTCTTTTGATAGGTAACTGTGCTGTAGCTACATGGAAACTGGAAAGTCCAATTAGTAGGAGCGCGAAGAATCGTTTCATTTGCATCATTATTAATCTAAATGAAAAACCAGTTTTAATGGTTGTGATGTGGGTGATTGATCAGGGTTTGTTTCCATAATATCTGCCATATAAGCCCACCATTTTTGCACGATGGCTGTACTTCCCAGGTCTTGAGAAGAGTTTCCATTTTGTTGCTGCACGGCAAATAAAGTGCTGGTTTCTTCATCTAAGAAAATAGAGTAATCGCTTACACCGTTCTCTTTCAGCAACAAAGAAAGTTCTGGCCAGATCTCATCGTGACGCTTTTTATATTCCTGCTCGAAACCTGGTTTAAGTTTCATTTTGAAGGCAATTTTCATTTGTTCTCTTTAAATTTTTTAGATACACAATGGTTAATTCGGCTTAGCAAATTAATAGTATTGTTTTCTGTTGGTTGGTCGCTAACCGGAAATTAGATCAACAGGTTCATCTACCGAACTATTTTACGCTAATAACAATATCCCCACTATTACTTCCCACAGTTTTTACCCAAAGCACCTTGCTTTTCTTGTCGTAATACCAGCCTGCATCTTTATCTAACTTTTCTATACTTCCTATATCTTTTAATTGATTATTATTTTCTGTAATAGTAGCTGGTATGATACCTTTCTTCCAATGAATTTTCGCTAAGTATTGATGAGCTGTCGGTTTAAATGCACCAGCTGGTTTCGCTATTTTTAATACTAAACCACCATCACTTAATGATGAAGTAATTTTCGTAACAGCAAAATTTCCGGTCTTGTAATTTGAAGTAAGATTATCGTCTTCATAAAGATCGTAATTAGATTCACCATGTGGATAAACATCCAGTGTAATCACATCAACAGGTTTTTCGCCAGTGTAGATCATTTCAGGTTGCATGGGGATAATCGTTCCGGCCTTTACAAAAAGAGGAATCGTATCCAGTGGCGCCACCACATGGCGATAACTTTTACCTTCATATTCTTCACCCGTCCAGTAATTAAACCACAAGCCTTCCGGTAAATAAACCGAACGTGTAACAGCGCCTTTTGTTGTTACAGGTGCCACCATCAGGTGATCACCGAATAGATATTGATCGCCAATCTCATATACATTCTCATCATCCTGGTGGTTCAATACCAAAGCCCTCATCATGGGCAAACCAGTTTCGTATTGCTGGTGCATACTGGTGTAGAGGTATGGAAATAATCTGTAACGTAAAAGATCGTATTTCTTAAAATTTCTAAGCGCGTCTTCCCCATAATTCCAGGGCTCCTTATACCCGGGGTGATCCATGCCAAACACCAGGGCAATCGGACTAAACATGCCAAATTGCACCCAACGGATATACAATTCCGGATCTGCCTGATGCTCAAAACCACCCATGCAATGTGCCCAGGAGCCCACACCGGAGATACCCACATTTAAACCTGCTTTTATTACCGGCGCAAAATACTGCCATTCGCTTGGCCAGTCGCCGGCAAAAATATAGGGATAACGCTGAATGCCGGAGTAACCTTCCCGGGTTTGATTCAACCCTCTGAAACCATTAAACTTTTCAAATTCTAAAAATGGTGCCTTGGCATAAGCTATTGGAAAAAGATTGTGTAAACGTTCTGCTTGTTTTCCAGTCGGCCCCACCTTTTCACTTTCATTGGCTAAAGCCCCAAACGCACTTCCCTCGTCAGTTTTTAAGAATTTAGCACCCAATTTCGCCACACGCATTACACCGTTATCCCACCACCATTGCGTTGCTTTTTCGTCAAAGAAATTCACAAATTCTCCGGGTTTCCCGTTTTCCGGGTAAGTGTAACCTTTGGCGCGTGCCTGATCAAGTAGATTCAGCTTTTTTGCATTGTCAAACCGCGGACGAAGGTGCAAGCCAACCATTTTATAATTCATGGCATAAATGCTATCGAACATCCCTTTCGGATCTTTAAAAGTTTCCCTCCATTCAAACGAGGTAGCGCCTTTACCACCAATCTCGCCAAATAACCTCCAAGTAGAATCTAACCAAAGCAAGTCGACCGGAATACCCAAAGTTCTATATTTTCTGGCCAGTTCAACCACATATTGATCGGACGTTTTTTCTTCATGCCCCCAGGTGCCACCGCTATACGTACCTGCATGCAAACCTAAAGCAAACTGTGGCAACATTGGTGATTTGCCCGTAATGGAGGTGTATGAATTTAGAATAGCCGGAAAAGTTGGACCATACATGAAGTAATAATCCAATTCTCCATCTGCTGCCGTAAAACGATATTGGTCTTTATTGCTTGCGCCCATATCCCACGCTGTGGCGAAAGAATTATGAAAGAAAATACCATAACCCTTAGTGCTCATAAAAAATGGAACAGGGCAATAATTCGCTTCCAGGATATTGTAGGCGCCTATTGCATGAGGCAAACCCTTCCCACGCCCTACGTTTAAAGTTACTTTTTTAAATCGACGATCCATGAAATCCATCCGCTCACCAAAACCAAAAAAATGTTCATCAGCCTGAAGCTTTTTAGTTACCCCAACCTTTGTATTTTCTTTAGTAATGGAGCCATTGGTTTCAGAGGTAAGCAATTTCCCTTTTGAATTGAAAACATCAACTTTAAACGGTATCTTATTTATTTTAATAATCAGCCTGGCAGTGGTCAATATAAATTGATCTTTCTTTTCTTCCACCTTAGCCGTTACGTTTTGCCAGTCGTATTTAATCACCATCAGGTTTTCATTTGGCTCGAACTTTTTGGTCCAGCTGGTTCTGATTCTGAACATTTCTGGTGTGCATAAGTCAAGTTTTACCTCGCCTTCTGTAGTGGTAAACGAGATGGCATTACCCTGCCTTTTAAAACCAGACTTATAATCGCCAATGGTTTGAGAAAAAGCAGCCGATGACCATAACAGCAACACAAAAGCCAAAAATTTATTCAACATGATGATTTTATTTCAATTTATAAACTTCTGTTCCAGCAAGCAAAAAACAACCTAAACCATAATCTTCAAAATCGGGCATACTGGTGTAACTTACTGGTTGCCCATCTTTTGGTTCTTTTCCTGTTCCTTGTAGGTAACCTAAAAATCCGTTTTTATGAACAGCGTCTTTAGCCATGCCATTCCATGCTTTTATAATAACCGGAAGATAAGTGGCTTTATCTAAGATTCCCTGGTTTATGCCCCAGGCCATGCCATAAACGAACAAAGCCGTTCCGGATGTTTCCTTTCCGCCGAAATGATTGGGATCGTGCAAACTTACATTCCAGAATCCGTCAGCACGTTGCAAAGGCACCAAAGCTTTAATCATCTCCCGGTAAGTTTTCAGATATTCATCATAACCAACTGCATCTTTAGGCATGGTTTCCAATACACGAGCAAATGCAGCAACTACCCATCCGTTTCCACGCGACCAATAACAGTCTTCGCCATTTGGCTCCTTATAAGGGGGAACAAAATCTTTATCCCTCCACCAAAGGCCATCTTTAGCATTGTACAAACCTCCGCCTTCTACATTTTTGCTATGCAGGTACATTTTATACATGTAACTGTAATAAGTGGTATCATTATATACTTTTCCCAATTTCGCAAAAACAGGCATCGCCATTTGTAAAGCATCAATCCAGGTCCAGTCGCTCACTTTATTTGATAAAATCATCAGATCCATTGAGGCTTTGATATCTCTGATGCGTTCTGGCTTTTTATCAATATTATATAAATCAATATAAGTTTGTCCGCAAGCCTGATCATCGCCATTACGCGTTCTAACGCCATTTCTTAAACCCCACTGGTGTTTTTCACCCCATTGAACGGCATAATCATAATATTCCTTATCGGGATGAATCTGGTATAAACTCATCAGGCCTTCATAATAAACGGCCCTGGTCCAGATGTTACTCGGCCTTTCCCTATTGGTTATGATTGATTTCCCCGCATCCGGCCACTTGTTCATAAAATAGGCATTTGTGGATTTTAACACTTTCAATACCGCTTTCTTCTTTGGAAGTTTCTGAGCAAAAAGCACCTGCGAAAACAGGCTGATCGCTAAGGTAGAGCAGATTATAAATTTCTTCATTACAATGGTATGGTTAATATTTGCGTGTATTAATTCGTTTTTGGTTTTGGCTTTAATTCATCCGGACTATCTTTCGTAAAGGTATCGAACTGAAGTTTCGACGGACTTTCAAAGACATCTTTCACTGTACTAAAAGCCACATCGTATTCAGGATTAAAATTTTCTGACATCATGTATTGTGCTAAGCTATAGTAAAGCTGTTGCGCAGCTGGTGATTCATTCAGAGCCGGAGAAAGATTAGCACTGGAAACCAACAGCTTTCCTTTACCCACTTTAGCTTCTAAAACCAGGGCCAGTTTACGGTTTAAAAACCAGGTATCAATCGGTTGAATGATGGGTTTAAAGCCTTTTGGAAAATCTTCGAGATTCATGGTTTGCGCTTTATTTACAATTTCCCACCATTGCATATTGCTATGGCTTTCTGTAGGGAAGTTAGCGAGTGCCGGATTTTTCGGATCACAAAGAATTCCTAAAGTGTGCGGCGGACGCATTTTAAACCAGGAAGTATTCCAGAAAACGGGTAAAAATGTTTGCACCACTTCTTTTCCTTTTACCACCTTTCCTGCAGCGTTTAGAAACACATTCCCACCTTCATCCAGGATCTTTCTGGCCTGATCATCTAAGTTTTCGGTATAATAAAAATCTGCTTTAGCTTTCGGAAGTGTTGCAGGATAAACCCAGAAATTCCAATCGTTGGCAAATTCAGTTCCATTAATGGATACTTCTAAATTTAATTGGGTAGCCTTTTTAATCGGATTTAATGCAAAATGAATATCACCTATTTGAATACAATTGCCAATGGGCAAAGATTTTTGATCGAATGTCCCTTGTCCTAAAACCCCTCCCGCTGCGTCTTTAATGCGCCAAGAAATTGTTGCATTCGTTAATGGCGCCTGGCCAAAATGGGCCACTTCAACCGATGCATCAAGGCTTTCATTATTGGTGTATACAAATTTCGGAACCTTAAGCAATGGGACAGTGCTATTAGAAAACCGTTTAAATTCTTTTGCGGTGATGTAACCTTTTTCGTCCCAAAAAGCGTCTAAAACGCCAACCAGAGCAGTTCCCTGCCCGGGATAATCATTTAAGGAAAGTAGTTGAAAGCCATTATAATTTGGTGTTCTTAATGCTTTCTCAATTTCATTTTTATAACATAATGCCTGCAATTTGCCCGATGCCATTAAGAAATCTTTCGCCTGATCGGCCATATCATGATCAGCTAAGTCTTCCTGAAACATTTCGAAATTCCTGGCCCGGTAAACACCGGTATATTTTTTCATTTCCTCAAAATTTGGAAAAACGCAATACTGGCCCATTTCATGGGCTACAAAAGGAACGGTAAATTGTTCAATCTGCTTCGCATAGGTAGAGAAACTTTCTGGTTTTTTACCCCAATCTAAACCCCTTGCCCCTGCACGAACCATAAATTCGTTGTTTGGAATTACCGGCCAGCTACCGCCAACGGAGGCTCCGGTATAAAGTCTTCTGGAATCTTTTGCCTTCCAATAATTATTAAATTTGGTTAAATATTCTACTTGTCTGCCCCGAGGCTCATTGCCATAAGCCATCATACAGAAGGAAGCATAATTACCATAGTTTTTAGTCATGCGATTGGTTTCGTCATAAATAAACTGATCAATAGGTTTGCCATCACCAATAGATGACCCATGATTCGCCCAACTTGGTCCTTCTGGTTGAAGATAGAACCCTGTTAAATCTGCTGCAATAAAAGCAGCTTCTGGCGGGCACCAGGAATGGAAACGCATGTGATTCAATCCGTGTGCCTTGGAAATTTTAAAAATTCTCTCCCATGCGGCAACATCCATAGCCGGATAGCCCGTTAAGGGAAACTCACAATTATTCACCGTTCCGCGCAAAAATACCCGGCGACCGTTAATTTCAAAACTTCTGCCAACAGCTTTAAACTCACGCATCCCAAACTGAACTTGTTTTTCGTCTTTTCTTCCATCCTTTGCTGATAAAACAGCTGTTAGACGATACAGTGCAGGATCAAATTCATCCCACATGGCGATTTTATCACCCATAGGCAAATCGATTTCCAAAACACCGGATCCATTTTTTATTTCATAAGGAACAGTTATCGGCCTCACCTGGATACTATTTTTTGTATTAAAGCTTTTGGCTGATATGGTGATTTTTCCCGCTGAAGACAGATTCGCATCAGCCTTCAATTCGATTTTTATCTTCGCCGACTTTCTTTTTAAATCAGGATATACCTGAATGTCTTCAAAATAAACCGGTGAACCCGCCTGAAGAAACATTTTACCAACTACTCCATTCCAGTTGCCCTGGGTATGATCGGTTAAACTATGCGAATCCTGACCAACATTAATGGCCTTAATCCGATTATCAATAAGAAGTGTGATGGTATGTTTTCCGGGTTTGAGGTTTTTGGGCAATTCAAAATGCTGCGCCACAACGAAGGTAAATTGCGTACCGATTTCTATATCATCAATCCAAACACGTGTTTCTGAATGTGGATATTCTAAAGATAGCACTACACGCTCACCTTTCCAGCTGGCAGGGATTTCCAAATCTTTTTGATACCAAGCCGCACCAGTATAATGTTTAGCGGGAGTTAACCAAAACGGGATCTTCAGGTTTCCAGGCTTGCGGTATTTTTCTAACCGTGGGTGAAAAAAGTATGAGCTATCATAGATACTACCTGTCCATTTTGTTTTTAAAGTGATGTCATCACCTTTTAGATTTTCAGCCATAGAACCAGGTAAATTAATGGTTTCTGGCAAAGCCGATGAATACCATTTTGCCTGAATACCTTCATCATTGGCATCAATTTTAAATCTCCATTTACCTTTCAGGGAAATAGTTTGGGCAAAGGAAGTGGTAGAAAAAATAGCAAGAAGACAAAGTGATGAAACTATCCACCTGGTAAATGATAATATTTTTATATACATATTTTTAAACGAATTGAATGCTAAGGCACTCTTAATATTTGGTTAAAGCCACTATTATAAGCTTAAAAATATACTTAGGCAACCTGTAGTGTCCTGCAAAAAGGAAATCGATTGCCTAAAATCGTTTAGATTAGGTTTATAGCTACTGTAAAATATTTGCGACGGTAGAGAATCGAAGTTGCAGATAACTGTATTTATTTTTAAAATTTACCAGATCGTCATGCTGAATTTAGTTCAGCACCTATCTTGCTAAAATCTTGAGTCAAGTTAAAAATGACAACGATAGACGAACCCTGCTATGGCCACCATGCATCCTGGCCAAGGAAATGATGGAAAAAGAAACGCTCCATCTATTGCATTTCTATCTAGCTAAGCCTATTTTGACTCGTTGGTATGACACCAATTAAATAGATTAATTTCAACTGTAATTGTTTAAATAGTGTTCCCGCAGATTCAAAGGATTTCCGCAGAGGCGAATAGTTAAAATCCGCGATGATCAATGTAATCTGCGGGAACCAGCCTTTATGCTTACACATTAGAAAATTAACTGATTAGTGAGACAAAATTTTGGCTGGTTGGTATGACACCAACCAGTACATCAATGGCAACTGTAATTATTTAAATAGTGTTCCCTCAGATTCAAAGGATTTCCGCAAAGGCGAATAGTAAAAATCTGCGATGATCACTGTAATCTGCGGGAACCAGCCTTAATAACTATAATTAGACAATTAACTGATTAATGAGATAAAATTAGGCTGGTTGGCGTGACACCAAACAGTAGATCAATGGGTTACAAAGAACTCCTCCAACTATCGCATTTCCATCCAGCTAAGCCTAAGCAATGTATCTTCGTTCTACTTAAATCGGCCTAACAAATTTTTGGGTACATAATGACCGGGCCAAAGCACTAACTTTAATACAAAAATTTTCAGCCGACAGTTTTGTTTCTTTTGCTGCCAAAAGAAAAAAGCCCGTCTGGCTAAGACAAGAAAAGTGATCTCATTTTAGAATATGTTTACATCATTAAAAGTATCTGTAATGGTTGGTGAGCCATTAATTATGGAATTAACATAAAATTTTGGCTGGTTGGCGCAACAACAACCAGTAGATTAATGGCAACTGTAATTGTTTAAATAGTGTTCCCGCAGATTCAAAGGATTTCCGCAGAGGCGATAGTAAAAATCCGCAATGATCACTTAAATCTGCGGGAACCAGCCTTCATGCTTACAAATTAGATAATTAATTGATTAATGAGACAAAATTAGGCTGGTTGGTGTGACATAGATCAATAAGTTTAAAAGAACTCCTCCAACTATCGCATTTCCATCCAGCTAAGCCTAAGCAATGTATCTTCGTTCTACTTAAATCGGCCTAACAAATTTTTGGGTACATAATG
>NZ_JAXCWE010000017.1:0-69980 GCF_034045265.1 Pedobacter sp. CFBP9032
CGGTGAGCACAAACACAACAGTCGCCTATTGTTGTTTGCTCTTCTTTTTTAACTTCTTCCAATATGTCAAAGAACTTTACTGAGGCTGAAGGTCGAAGGTATAAAGGTCTAGGGTTTCATGTGCCCCAACCTAAGCTCCGTTTCAGCTTCGTTAGTCAAAAACTCCGGTCTCGAACCGTTTAATACTTTTTATCGTATCTGCCCCATGGCGTTTCTTCTTATCTTAATCTTTATGTCAATGTAGATCATCGATCCCGATGATATCTTTTCTTTTTATTTTCTGTTGTCGTTTAGTTTCAGCTACAGGCGTTAACCTTATACCCTATACCTTTCAACCCTCAACCTTTAATGGTGGAGAATAACGGAGTCGAACCGTTGACCTCCTGCGTGCAAGGCAGGCGCTCTAGCCAGCTGAGCTAATCCCCCAGAGTGTAGTTATCAGTTTTCAGTTATTAGTTTCCAGTTATATCAACTGTTAACTGCTAACCGCAAATTGTAAACTTTAATGGTAGTCCCGTCCAGATTTGAACTGGAGACCCCTACATTATCAGTGTAGTGCTCTAACCAGGCTGAGCTACGGGACTGTTTGAGTTAAGGTGAGCTTGTTAAGTAGTCAGTATATAGTATCTTACCGCTACTGCTTTCCCTTGGGCTTACCCTTATCTAATGCCGTTATGCTTGCCTTATTAGCAGGCCCACCGTTTATTCTGGGTGTTTCTCTTTTAATTTTTTGGTTTGTTAGTTGTTGGTTTGTTAGGCAATTAGTCTTTCAACCTTAAGCCTTTTACCTTTAACCTTCTACCTTATTCGAAATATCATGTTGCGAAAGCTGAGTAGGTGATGCTACTCCAGAAAGGAGGTATTCCAGCCGCACCTTCCGGTACGGCTACCTTGTTACGACTTAGCCCCAGTTATCGGTTTTACCCTAGGACGCTCCTTGCGGTTACATACTTTAGGTACCCCCAACTTCCATGGCTTGACGGGCGGTGTGTACAAGGCCCGGGAACGTATTCACCGCGTCATTGCTGATACGCGATTACTAGCGAATCCAACTTCATGGGGTCGAGTTGCAGACCCCAATCCGAACTGTGAATGGCTTTGTGAGATTCGCATCATATTGCTATGTAGCTGCCCGCTGTACCATCCATTGTAGCACGTGTGTAGCCCCGGACGTAAGGGCCATGATGACTTGACGTCGTCCCCTCCTTCCTCTCTGTTTGCACAGGCAGTCTGTTTAGAGTCCCCACCTTAACGTGCTGGCAACTAAACATAGGGGTTGCGCTCGTTGCGGGACTTAACCCAACACCTCACGGCACGAGCTGACGACAGCCATGCAGCACCTAGTTTCGTGTGATTGCTCACTCATTTATCTCTAAATGATTCACTAACTTTCAAGCCCGGGTAAGGTTCCTCGCGTATCATCGAATTAAACCACATGCTCCTCCGCTTGTGCGGGCCCCCGTCAATTCCTTTGAGTTTCAATCTTGCGACCGTACTCCCCAGGTGGAACACTTAACGCTTTCGCTTAGCCGCTGACTGTGTATCGCCAACAGCGAGTGTTCATCGTTTAGGGCGTGGACTACCAGGGTATCTAATCCTGTTTGATCCCCACGCTTTCGTGCCTCAGCGTCAATTAAACCATAGTAAGCTGCCTTCGCAATCGGTGTTCTGAGACATATCTATGCATTTCACCGCTACTTGTCTCATTCCGCCTACCTCTAGTTCATTCAAGCCCGTCAGTATCAAAGGCACTGCGATAGTTGAGCTACCGTCTTTCACCCCTGACTTAACGGGCCGCCTACGCACCCTTTAAACCCAATAAATCCGGATAACGCTTGGATCCTCCGTATTACCGCGGCTGCTGGCACGGAGTTAGCCGATCCTTATTCTTCCGGTACATTCAGCACAATACACGTATCGTGGTTTATTCCCGGATAAAAGCAGTTTACAACCCATAGGGCAGTCTTCCTGCACGCGGCATGGCTGGTTCAGAGTTGCCTCCATTGACCAATATTCCTTACTGCTGCCTCCCGTAGGAGTCTGGTCCGTGTCTCAGTACCAGTGTGGGGGGTCATCCTCTCAGATCCCCTAGTCATCGTCGCCTTGGTGGGCCGTTACCCCGCCAACTAGCTAATGACACGCATGCCCATCTCTATCCCATTAATGTTTGATCATTGAATAATGCCATTCTGTGATTTTATGCGGTATTAATCCGGATTTCTCCGGGCTATCCCCCAGATAAAGGTAGGTTGCATACGCGTTACGCACCCGTGCGCCGGTCTCAATCTAGCAAGCTAAATCTACCCCTCGACTTGCATGTATTAGGCCTGCCGCTAGCGTTCATCCTGAGCCAGGATCAAACTCTCCATTGTAAAATGTTGTTGATTCTGACCAGTTTTAACTATTGTTAAAAATAGTCTTCTTTTGTTTTGTCTGTTAGACATCACCTTTAAAATAAAGCTACTTAATCATGTACTTCAATCAGTACTTCATTAAACCCGCTTTCGCTACATTGACATCTCTTTTAAGAACTTATCAGGCAAGACCTCACGGCCGCCTTTTCTATATATATCTTCAAACTTCAGTTCGCTTAAGTCGTATTCGTCTTAGCTTGTTTTTCGTCTGTTTCAATCTTGTTTTTATAATCGTAATGACATCCGCCACCTGATCTTTTTTCCCTTCCCTTTCGGTTGGGAGTGCAAAGGTAGAAATCTTTTCCCAACTTCCAAATAAAATAAATTTTATTTTTTTATTGTTCTTTTCTCTCTTTTGCTTTTCAATTTGCTGGTCTCTCAACCAGCGCCCCATTCCTTCCGAAGCGGGATGCAAAGGTAACAAAACAATAGCAATCTGCAAATCGCTTTGAAGAAAAAGTGAGGCGTTAGTTGTAAAAGACTGTAAATCATCACCAAAAAAAACAGCCCGCTTAAAACTTTTTCAAAAGATGCGTGTTTAATTAGGTTATTTTGATTAGAAAGTTAGTGGGTTAGTAGTTTAGCAGAGGGGTTAGTAGCGAACTAGACAAAGAAAAAAATAACTAAAATTAACTTAATAAGCAATGTGTAAATATGTACGATAACTGCCTACAAGACTTTTCCGGCAGATTAAAAAAGATTTACTTAATGAAGTTCAATTTGCAACCTGCCATTTGTTCTTAGTACCGTCTATTCCACCTAAACCCGACCGCAGTGGAAAACCCGCAGCGAGGCACGAGGGAGGATTTGGAACAAAGGGCGGGGCTGAACCTTAGATATGCAGCAATGGCATTGCTTTCCAAATCATTTAATACTGACCTGTACTTAACAGTACTAAAGTACAAGCTTCCATTGGTTCGATACCATGTTGATCAAGCAGCTTCTCTAACTCGTAATTCTCTGTACCCGGATTAAAAATAACTCTCTTGGGTTTTGTCTCTAATATATAATCATGATACTGGGGTTGCAACGCCGGACCTATATATAATGTTATGGTATCTATATCCTGATGAATTTCAACGGGTTTCTCAATTTCTACCCCTGCCACTTCTCCTTTTTTAATTCCGACGTTAACGATGTCATGATTAAAACGCGTTAACATGTGGGCCGCTTTATAAGAATATCTGGATGGATCTGGAGATGCACCAATTATTAATGTTTTTTTCATGTTCTTAATTTTATTTAAAACTTAGCTAATAATGCAATCTGACCTGCATGGTAGGCGTGATGTTGCGTCAATCCACTTACTAATTCTCTTTTAGTGATCAGCTTTCCTGAAATTACATTCGATGCTTCATTAATTTCATCATCCCATTGGTTAGCACTGATAGATTCACAATATCTGATTAACTCTTCATTGGCTACTTTAAAATTGAAAATTATCTTCTCCCAATATTGAGGTGTCTGTTTATCGGGAACTGGCCAATCGCCCATTATGGGTTCATCTGCTAAATTACCCATTAAACGAGAGGTTACTTCTTCTGTCCAGGCGGTTAAATGAAGCGCAATTTCTGCTATGGAATGAGAATTGGGTATAAAAAAATTAAATGCGTTTTCTGGCTTAACATTATTTAATATCTGCATAACATGATTGCCATGCCAGGCATCTCCATTAAAGGCTTTCTTAATTTCATTAGTCATATCAAACATAACAAAATAACAATGCGGATAGTAGAAAGTTTTAAGCTGTGGTTCGGATAGCATTTACACAGTTGATACCATCTATGGCTGCTGAAATGATTCCGCCAGCATAACCAGCACCTTCAGCACAAGGATATAATCCTTTTATTTGAGGATGCTGATAGCTTTCTTTATCTCTTGGAATGCGAACTGGTGATGATGTTCTGCTCTCCACTCCTACCAAAATGGCTTCATTTGTATAATAGCCTTTTATCTTTTTTCCGAATACGGGTAACGCTGCCCTCAAACTTTCGGAAACAAAACCCGGAAGAATGTTATCCAGCATTACACTTTTTGTACCTGGCAAATAAGAGTTTTTTGGAAGATCTATCGACAGTTTGTTATGCACGAAATCCATCATCCGCTGTGCGGGAGCAACTAAATTGCCTCCTCCAGCTTCAAAAGCAAGCTTTTCTATTTGAGACTGAAAATTCAACATCCTTAGTGGATCGTAACCCTGAACATCATTTAAAGTAACTTGTACAACTGTGCCTGAATTGGCAAATGGATTATTCCGTTTTGACGGAGACCAGCCGTTCACCACAATTTCATTATCGCCTGTGGCACAAGGTGCGATAATTCCACCCGGACACATGCAAAATGAGAACACACCACGTGACCCAACCTGCTCTACCAAACTATAATAGGCTGGCGGGAGAAACTCAGATCGTGTATCGCAATGGTATTGAGCGGAATCGATAATCTCTTGCGGATGCTCGATTCTGACGCCTAAAGCAAATGGCTTTGCTTCGATTAATATATTCTTGCTATTCAACAACTCGTATACATCTCTGGCAGAATGACCTGTGGCCAGGATAATATGATCTGCAAATAATTTATCTTCGAAATTAATTTCAATACCTTTTACTTTTCCGAATTCGATCAGAATATCTGTCATCTGGCTATCGAACATTACCTCCCCGCCTGCATTCAGAATTGTTTCTTTAATGGCAGTAATAATGTGAGGTAACTTATTAGTCCCAATATGTGGACGGGCATCAATCAAAATATCTTTATCAGCTCCATGATCTACAAATGCCTGAAGCACTTTATTAATATCGCCTCTTTTATTAGATCGTGTATATAATTTACCATCAGAATAGGTTCCTGCCCCCCCCTCTCCATAGCAGTAATTAGATTCTGTATTGACAATTCCCTGCTTATTAATGGCAGCTAAATCTCTCCGGCGCTGCTTCACATCTTTTCCTCGTTCGATAATAATTGGCTTTAAACCATTTTCAATGCATTGTAGTGCTGCAAATAATCCTGCCGGACCAGCACCAACAATAATTACATGCCTGGCATCACTCACGTTTGGATAATTGATGGTATTGATTTCCAGAACCGGAACTTCATCTACAAATACGCTGACCTGCAAACGAAAAATGACCGTGCGGGATCTTGCATCGATAGAGCGTTTCAAAATATCGAAAGCTTTTATACGGCTTTCATCTAATTTTAAAGCTTGAGCTAGTTTGGTTTTAATTACATCAAACTGCTCTACCTGATGTGGGAGCAACGTAATTTCGATATCTTTTTGCATAAAATAAGTCAGGTTTTTATCCTGAATGGATACAAAGATAATCAGAAAATCCAGTATCCGAATAACCGGTTTTGTTTGGTATTGATAGTTTCGTTAACAGGAATGGCTCGAGACCTATTTTGATTAAGAAAGTGATAGCAGGATTACTGAAGAAAAATGCACTCAATTTTAATTACATTTATAATAATTAGGCCACTCTAACCCTGATCTGAATTTTATTTTAGCATTATGAACACCTTCTTAAACTGCCGAAACATAACAAAGCATAGCGAAACAAGTCAAATGCGACATAATTAGCATGCAAGTTGTCAGTTTTTAGCCTAAATTGTAACAAAGGAACAGATTTTGTGATCTGATTATAAATTGAAAATTATCAGTTTGACAACATAAGACAAAAACCATAAAAATGAAAAGATTAGTAATCGGAATTTTAGCTGCTGTTATTGCAGTTACCTCTCTAAGCTCATGCGGATATAATAGCATGGTTAAACTTGATGAGAACGTAAAATCAAAATGGGGAACAGTACAAACCCAATATCAAAGAAGGGCAGATTTGATTCCAAACCTGGTAAGCACCGTTAAAGGTGCTGCTAAATTTGAGCAGGGAACTTTAACCGCTGTAGTTGAAGCTCGTGCAAAAGCTACTCAAATGACGGTTAATGCGGATGATTTAACACCAGAGAATATCCAGAAATATCAGGCCGCACAAGGGCAGTTAAGCCAGGCATTAGGTAAATTATTATCGATTACCGAAGCTTACCCTGAGTTAAGAGCCACGCAGCAGTTTAGTGATCTATCTGCTCAATTGGAAAGCACTGAAAATAGAATTACCGTTGCCCGTAAAGATTTTAATGATGCTGTTCAGGCTTATAACGGAAAAATCAGATCGTTTCCTACAAATTTAACCTCTGGCATGTTTGGTTTTAAACCAAAAGGATACTTTGAGGCTGATGCCACTGCGAAAGATGCTCCAAAAGTAGAATTCTAATTCTTCAACGATAACATTTAAGGGTAGTGAGTGTTTAATCTAATGATAAACACTCACTACCCTTTTTACTTCAATTAAAACAAAATCATGTCGTTATTTTCAGATATTGAACAAGATAAAATCGCTCAGGCAATTTCGGATGCAGAAAAAGCAACCTCTGGAGAAATCAGAATTGCCATTGATAAGCATTGTGAAGGCGATCCTTACGAAAAGGCAACGGGATATTTTTCCAAACTAAACATGGATAAAACATCCTTAAGAAATGGTGTATTAATTTATCTTGCTCATGCAGATCATAAATTTGCCATCATTGGGGATTCGGGAATAAACAAAGTTGTACCAGCTGATTTTTGGGAAACAACCAAAATTGCCATGACGGCCCATTTTGCTAAAGGTAATTTAGCCGCAGGAATTATTGCAGGTGTTGCCCTGGCTGGCGAAAAGTTAGCCTTATTCTTTCCTCCACAAAAAGGCGATATTAATGAATTGCCGAATGATATCGTTTTTATGGATAAACCCGAAAATAAATAAACAATGAAAAAATTATTCCTTTTTTCGCTTCTCAGTTGCTTGTTTACTTTTGGCTTTGCACAAGATTTTCCAGCTAAACCAAATACACTTGTAAGCGATTATGCTAATGTTCTGTCGGCTGATCAAAAACAAGCTTTAGAAACAAAGCTGGTCACATTCAATGATTCATCGTCAACACAAATTGCAATTGCTATTTTAAAATCTGTTGGCGATTATGATATTAACGAATATGCGGTAGAATTAGGCCGGAAATGGGGCGTTGGTCAGCAAGGTAAAAACAACGGGATTATGATCGTTGTAGCGGTTGGTGATAGAAAGATTTCTATCCAAACCGGTTATGGCCTTGAGGGCGCGCTACCTGATATTTATGCCAAACGAATTATAGATAATGATATCAAGCCAAATTTTAAAGCTGGAAATTATTATGCCGGTTTAGATGCCGGTACCACATCAATTATTAAATATACCAAAGGCGAATACAAAAGTGACGGGCCAAAGGCATCTTCTTCTAAAAAAGGAGGATTTGGCAGTATTTTCATCGTGATCCTAATCGTTGTGGTCATCATTATCGTGATGCGCAAAGGCGGTGGTGGTGGCGGCAATAGTGTAATTGGCGGTCGTGGTGCATCGAATGCATTATTCTGGGGCATGCTTTTCGGAAGCGGCGGTGGCCGTGGAGGAAATAGTGGCTGGGGCGGCGGTGGTTCTTCCGGCGGTGGTGGATTTGGAGGATTTGGTGGCGGAAGTTTCGGCGGTGGCGGATCTAGCGGAAGCTGGTAGCTGAAATCGTTTTTCGTTTGATCGTTTATCCTTAGTGGCTGATAATTTTCAACTTTACTGAATAATACAGATCAACATTGTTTAAATAATAAACTGATAAAGCATGTACAGAAAAGATTTAATTACCGCTGAGATCCAGAAACTAGCAGAAGTTTTAGCTCGTATTATGGGACTAAAACTCGAAGGAAAATTGGAAGATGCGTTAATTGTTTTTAATGAAGCCATGGAAAATAGTTTCTTGCTTCCGATTGATATTTTGGAAAGCAATGACCTCTCCGTTTTTAAAAGCTGGCTGGAAACAGGTAACCTTACTCCCGAAAAGCTCGATTCATTAAGTGAGTTCCTTTATTATGAGCTAGGCACCAGCGCCGAAAGAAATCAAGCTATTGCACCAAAGCTCAATTTAGTTTATCAGTTTTTAGCGGATAAACACAAAATTGTACATTTGGTAAATTTACATCGCCAAAAAACCATACAGCAATATATCTATTGGTAAGGCGATCATTATCATTCAATATTAAAAACACATGATGATAGAAAAGTGGCAAAAACTTGCCTCTAAATATTTGGTAAAAGAGAAATGGGCTACCTTAAGAGTAGATGAGGTAGAACTTCCAGGCGGAATTATTAAAGATGATTATTTTGTTTTAGAATATCCTGACTGGGCTACGGCAGTTGCTTTAACCGAGGAAGGGAAAATTATTATGGTTCGCCAATACCGCCATGCGGCAGATATTATATCATTGGAAGTTCCGGGTGGTGTAATTGATGGAGATGAAGGCCCTGAGGCCGGTGTGAAACGAGAATTGCTGGAAGAAACAGGATATACCTTCAAAACCTGTAAACTGGTTGCCGAACTTTATCCAAACCCTGCTACCTCCAATAATAAAACCTTTACTTATGTGCTAACAGGTGGTGTTAAAACGCATGAACAGCATTTAGATGAACATGAGATCTTAAATGTGGAAGAATATTCGATTGACGAGGTTAAACAATTATTAAAGGATAATAAAATTGCGCAATGTATTCATGTTGCTGCATTACATTATGGTTTAGCTGAAATTGAAAGCATGCGTCATATTTAGTCTTTCTTCCCCGGATAACAGTGCGTTTAAGGGAAATGACTAAATTTTAAATAAAAAGTCCTGATTTGAACGTTCAAATCAGGACTTTTTATTTTTCAGAAATCGGTATAGAAAACTATTTTTTGACCTTAACCCCCTATACCTTTTGCCTTAAACCTTTATTAACTCATTTTTAATTTCTTCTGAATATCGTGTACGTAAGCTTTAAACTTCTTATCTGTATCAATTAGATCTTCTACCGTTTGGCAAGCGTAAATAACCGTACTATGGTCGCGGCCGCCAAAGAACGCACCAATTGTCTTTAACGATGATTTAGTATGGCTTTTAGATAGATACATTGAAATTTGACGGGCTTGTACAATTTCGCGTTTCCGGGTTTGAGATTTAACCATATCTACCGGTACTTCGAAGTATTCACAAACCAATTTCTGAATGTACTCCATCGAAATTTCTTTGGTTGTATTTTTGATAAAGTTCTTCAACATCTGCTTAGCTAACGCTAAATCGATCTCTTTCTTATTCAAGGTAGCTTGTGCCAGTAAGGAAACCATAGCGCCTTCCAACTCACGCACATTGTTATCAATGTTATGTGCTACGTATTCTACTACTTCACCCGGCAACTCAATACCATCTGCGTACATTTTCTTTCTAAGGATTGCTATACGCGTTTCTAAATCCGGAATTTGTAAATCTGCAGATAGACCCCATTTAAAACGACTTAGCAAACGTTCTTCTAAACCGGCTAAATCTTTAGGTGCTTTATCAGATGTTAAAATAACCTGTTTACCTGATTGATGTAAATGGTTAAAAATATGGAAGAAAATATCCTGCGTTTTCTCTTTACCTGCGAAATTATGCACATCATCCATGATGATCACATCCATTGCCTGATAAAAATTAACGAAATCATTAATGGTGTTATTTTTTAATGAGTCTACAAATTGCTGACAAAATTTCTCGCAACTTACATAGATAACCAGCTTATCTGGCATACTACGTTTAATCTCATTACCAATCGCCTGTGCAAGGTGAGTTTTACCTAAACCTACACCACCATAAATCATTAATGGGTTAAATGAGGTACCACCTGGTTTAGCGGCTACGGCATAACCTGCAGAGCGGGCTAAACGGTTGCAATCTCCCTCTATGTAGTTTTCAAAAGTGTAGTTAGCATTTAATTGCGGATCAACATTTAATTTTTTTAATCCAGGGATGATGAAAGGATTTTTAATGTCTTTATTGATTGAAACGGGAATCGGCATTGACTGTACTTTAGCCTCTGCTCCATTTCCATTCGAAGGCATGTTTGTGGTATACGGGCTACCGCTGTTTGAAGATTTATCTACAACGATATTATATTCTAACCTGCCGTCTTCTCCAAGCTGTTTTTTTACTGTCTTCCGTAGCAAGCCTACGTAGTGTTCTTCAAGCCATTCGTAAAAGAACAAACTTGGCACTTGTATGGTTAAAACCTTACCTTCTAACTTAAGGGCTGTGATAGGCTCGAACCAAGTTTTGAAACTTTGGGTCGGGATGTTATCCTTAATAATTTGAAGACAGTTCTTCCACACTTCTGTACAAGTTTTTTCCATTGCGATTTCTATAATTTATTGATTTCCAGAGCCATTGGGACAATACTGGATGGTCCGTTTAGGGATTACGAATATTGACAAAATTATCAACATTTTAAACAAAAATTTCAAATAATTCGTAACCTACTGACAGGTAATACCGTAGCACAGTTAACCTCAATTTTTTATGTTGATAACTATTTACCAACATCGTTTATCCACATTTTAATCTCAAACAACTTAATAATCCATTCCAGATTAAATCAATTTCATTGCGCAAATGCCAGGCCATTTTTCTTTCAGTTTTAGAACCATTTGTAGTTTTATTCTTTCGAATAACCCAATCAACTGATTATCAAAGCACTCAAAATATTAATATTTTCTGTTCATTTTCGAGCCCAAAAATTTCATCCAAATTACCTCTCACAATACTACTTCTCAGTTAGTGAATAGAACAATTTTTCTATCGGTATTCACCAAATATGCTACGCATCACATCAGAAATTTCACCCAATGTTGCATATTTTTCTACTGCATCTATAATAAGCGGCATTAAATTTCCAGTTCCTTTTGCGGCATCTTCCAATGAATTTAACGCATTTTGAACAGCGATGTTATCTCTGATACTTTTTAGATGTAGTAACTTATCAGTCTGAAGTTTTCGGATGGAATCATCAATATTGAAGACTTCCGTTATCCCTTCTTCCAATTGCGTAAACTTATTTACCCCTACTGAAACCCGTTCCCCGGTTTCTATTTCTTTCTGATACTGATAAGCGGAGTTTGCAATCTCATTTTGCATATAATCACTTTCGATGGCATTAACCGATCCACCCATCGCATCTATCTTGTCAATATATAGCCATGCTGCAGCCTCTACCTCATCGGTTAAATTTTCGACAAAAAAAGAACCTGCTAAGGGATCTACTGTATCGGTTACACCACTTTCAAACCCTATAATCTGCTGGGTACGTAATGCTATTTTTGCCGCAGCTTCCGTTGGTAAAGAAAGTGCCTCGTCATAACCATTGGTATGCAGCGACTGAGTGCCGCCCAGAACAGCTGCCATTGCCTGGTTTGTTACCCTGATTACGTTATTAAGCGGTTGTTGGGCCGTTAGGGTTGAACCACCTGTTTGTGTATGAAAGCGAAGCATCTGCGCCTTCTCCTCCGAAGCACCGAGTTCTTTCGTGATTTTTGCCCACATTCTTCTGGCTGCCCTGAATTTGGCAATCTCTTCAAAAAAGTTGTTATGGCAATTAAAGAAAAAGGATAGTCGTTTGGCAAAGACATTAATCTCCAACCCTTTATCTATTGCTGCTTTAAGGTATGTTTTTCCATTGGCTAGCGTAAAGGCAAGCTCCTGTACTGCACTTGATCCGGCTTCGCGAATGTGATAACCAGAAATGGATATTGTATTCCATTTTGGAACTTCCTGACTGCAAAATTCAAAAATATCGGTAATTAACCGCATTGATGGCTTGGGCGGATAAATATAAGTTCCTCTCGCCGCGTATTCCTTCAAAATATCATTTTGAATAGTTCCTGAAATCTGCTTTAAGTCTGCCCCCTGTTTTTTAGCCAGCGCGATATACATCGCCAGTAAAATAGAGGCAGTGGCATTTATAGTCATTGAAGTGGTGATATCTTTCAGCTGGATTCCATCAAAAAGTATTTCCATATCTTTTAATGAATCGATGGCAACCCCAACTTTACCCACTTCTCCATCGGCCATTTCGTGGTCAGAATCGTAACCAATCTGCGTAGGTAAATCAAAGGCTACCGATAAACCGGTAGTTCCCTGAGCTAATAAGTAATGGTAACGTTTATTCGATTCTTCAGCCGTCGAAAAGCCTGCATATTGTCGCATGGTCCATAAACGTCCACGATACATATCCTTCTGAATACCTCTGGTAAACGGAAATTCGCCAGGCTTTTCTTCAATTGGCTTGGCGGAAGTATAAAGTTCCTTGATTTCAATCCCGGAGGTGGTAGTATGTTTCATAGGAAGAGTTGATTAGAGGGTTACATGATAAGCAGGTTAGTTGATATTTGGTAAGTTGTTTTAGGAATCCTGATACAACCGCCTAATCACTACTGATATAAAAGATTAAAAAATTAAGATAAAACTATAGAAAAGGCATCAATATCCTTCCTTCAGCACCAAAATGGCAACAAGTTGTCCATCTGATCAAACTAGTGAAAGATATCTTTTAACTTCCCAACTAACCATCTCCACAACTTCTTCGTTAAAACAATCGCTGAATGTCCTTTTTTATTAATTCAATGGTTAAATCATAAGGATTTTCATCAATGCTGGCCATGTGGGTTAGAATTGCTTTGCTTAATTCTATGCCATTAGCATCTGCCGGCAAACCATCAACAGCATTATTTATCATTGCAATGGTATCATCCTTTAACTTGCGAACAACATTCCAGGTCACACTATCAACATACAATTGTTGTGTAATATTGTGTTGATATTCTGATTTCACTTCATTTAAGATCCCTGCCTGAAGCGTTGAAATCCCGATTCCTTGCTGATGTAAGCGCACCAGGAGATTTGCAGGATTAATCCGATCTGTAAAAATGATTAGTCGTTCGTGCGCCTGTAAACGCAATGGCAAAAGGTGCGCCCTGCTTTCTTTATTTAATTCAGCTTCTTTCAAATTAAAAAAGCTTTGTATATCACTTCTCAAAATATAATATACGCCCATTAAAGCGCCAAAAACGCCTGCAAATAGTATAACGACATCAGTTAAAATCTGTTGGATATTCATAGGTATTGTTTAAATACGGTAATTTCTCGAACCGCTGAAAGCAAAAATGTGCATTATTATTTATATTTGTAACAGATAAAATTTAAATAGATATGAGCACAACAGTTGATACAACATTTGCACCGGTTACTTTCTCTGAGGGAGCGTCTAAAGAACTATATAAATTAAAAGATCAGCAGGAGATTGGTGAAGATTATGGCTTACGCGTTGGCGTTGAAGGCGGTGGTTGCGCAGGCATGAATTATATTTTAGGTTTCGATCAAAAGAAAGAGGGCGACCAGGAATTTTTTATCGATGGCATTAAAGTTTTCATGAACAAAGCTCATCAAATGTACTTAATGGGCATGATGATCGATTGGCAAGATGGACTAAATTCACGTGGTTTTACCTTCGTAAATCCTAATGCAACGAGTACCTGCGGTTGCGGAACGAGCTTCTCTGCATAAAAAAAATATTATTGTAACATAAAGTATAGTCCCCTTGTCTAAACATCGGGACTTTTTTTATTTTTACAAATAGAGGTTAAAGGCAAAAGGTATAGGGCTTAAGGCTTTAGTGCCAACTTTGATACGCTATATTTAATACCCTATACTACAATAATGAATTACAGAGAAAACATCAGACTGGCATTAGAATCGATCAAGGGTAATCGTTTGCGAACTATGCTTACGGCCTTAATTATCGCGATCGGACTAATGGCACTGGTTGGAATTCTGACTACGCTAGATGCGGTAAAGAAAAGCATGACTGATGCTTTTAGCAGCATGGGTGCTAATTCATTTACGATCAGAAACCGTGGTACGGGCATTAGGATAGGAAATGGAAAGCGGCCAAAGCCTTTTAAATCCATACGTTACGAAGATGCCATAAAATTCAAAGACAGTTTAAATGCACCCGCAACTGTTGCCGTGAGTGTGACGGCAAGTGGCGGTTCTACGGTTAAATATGGTAATCTCAAAACCAATCCAAATATTAATGTACAAGGTATTGATGAAAATGGCCTTGCCTCTCAAGGTTTAAATCTTTCTGAAGGTAGAAACTTTGGTACTTCTGAAGTAAAGCTGGGAAGCAATGTCTGCATTGTGGGTGGTGAAGTGGTAACCAGGCTTTTCAAAGATACCGACCCTATGGATAAACTGATTAACGTAGGAAATAATCGTTTCAAAATTGTTGGTATTTTAGAGAAAAAGGGTTCAAGTATGGGCTTTAGCGGAGACAGAGCCGTTTATGTTCCTCTATTGAAAGCGAAGCAAATTAACGCAAATGCAAACCCATCTTATACCATTACCGTTATGGTATCTGATAATAATGATCAGGAAAATGTAATTGGTGAATCTACAGCTTTATTTAGAAACATCCGGAAGGTTAAAATTAAGGAATCTAATAATTTTGAAATTACTAAAAGTGATGCCATTGCACAGACGTTATTTGAGAACCTTGCTTTCGTAGCTGTAGGTGGAATAGCCATTGGAATCATTACCTTAATTGGTGCATCAATTGGCTTAATGAATATCATGTTGGTTTCCGTAACCGAGCGAACAAGAGAAATCGGAATCAGAAAGGCCATTGGTGCTAACCCTAAAGTAATTCGCAGACAGTTTCTTATAGAAGCTGTTGTGATCTGTTTAATGGGTGGTGCATTGGGGATATTTCTGGGAATTGTTTTAGGAAACATTATATCCCTTGCTATGGGTGGAGCATTCCTTATTCCCTGGACTTTTATTATTGGCGGCTTTGTGCTTTGTGTTGGCGTTGGAATTTTATCAGGTTATTACCCTGCTAAAAAAGCATCAAGATTAGATCCTGTAGAGGCTTTAAGGTATGAGTAAGCTTCCAGAAATCTATTTATAACCAAACGCTAAGCAGAAATATCTCTTTAAATTAAAACATTATTTAATTGATGCTGACTCAGCAATTGCTGCATTAGTGGCGTATACAAGCTTTCTTCCAATGCAGCAGCATGTTTTAGATGATGCATATCGCTCCCAATAAAATCTACAAGATGATATTCTACCATTTCTTCTGCAGCTTTTTTAGCACCAAATCCATAATAGCCTGTTAAGGCGATAGAATTCATCTGAAGCAAACAGCCTGTTTCTCTAATTTGATGTAAGCTTTCGATTGAATTATAAAAATATGGATAGCGCTCCGGGTGTGCCAATACAGGCTGATACCCGGCATCCTGAATAATTTTAATAAAATTTAAAAGATTTGGTGGTGCATTGATATAGGAAAGTTCGAAAAGCAGGTATTCTTTTCCAAATGTTAATACTTCTTTCTGTCTAACTTTCTTTTCCAGTGTCTCATCCAGGTAGTATTCTGCCGCTGCATCTACTTCCAGATTGAGCTGAATATCGCTGAGTCCCTTTCTTAGAATATCAAGTCCACGGTTAATGGTGTCAGGCGTATTCCTAAAATAATCCGCCATAATATGAGGCGTTGCAATCAGTTTGTTAAACCCGAGCGCTTTAAAACGTTTAGCCAACTGAATAGAATCGTTCAACGTTTGTGCACCATCATCTATCCCCGGAATAATATGCGAGTGCATATCTATTCCAATATTGGAGAAATTAAATTCGGGTACTATTCTCTTTTTCTTAAATAATCCGAACATCACAATAGTTCTTAATTTATTTCTTTTGGAAGATTTGATGCTTCAGCAGAAGAAGCGAGTTTTGAGGAATAAATTTTACTGAGTAAATGATTTAAATCTTCGCTCAGGTCAAATTGCAGATCCTCATGCAGTTTTTTGTATTTATTTAGGGTTACAGCAACTGTTTTTAAGAAGAATGTAGCAAATAAAATCATATAATCCCGATAACCAAGCGTAGATTTTCTATAATCGAACGGAACCATATTTAAGATGAAGATTTTTAATTCAACTTCGCCGATTGGGTCTTTAGTTACCTTGTAAAAATGGTTTACCGCGGTAATCATCTTTCTAACTTTAACCAATGCTTCTTTTGCATTCAGCTTTTTTAAATCGACTACCTGCTCTTCTACATCGGCTTTAATCTGCTCTTTTCGATGTTCCAGATCAGATTCATCTTCCAACAATTTATAATGAAGATGTTCGGTAAGCACTTTGTCTTTGGCAATCAAACGCAATAACAACCTGTCTTTTTCCTTCACAGGCAAGTCTGTTATTGCATTTTTTAAATCTTTGTGCTCCGATAGTTTCATTTAAAAAGGGTTAGCCTTAATATATTTTTCCCATTCCCAGGCAGATCGCATCATCTCATTAACATCTAAGGAAGCTTTCCAACCTAATTCTTCATTAGACTTGGTTACATCGCCATAAATTTGAACAATATCGCCAGCTCTTCTCGGTCCGAGATTATAATTAAGTTTCTCTCCATTAACATTTTCAAAGGCCGAAATGATTTCCAAAACTGAAGATCCTTTTCCGGTGCCGATATTAAAAACATCAAAGTTTGATGATGTATCTTTCTTTTCCATTTTTTTTATGGCAGCAACGTGCGCCTTCGCTAAATCTACAACGTGGATATAATCGCGAATAGCAGAACCATCCGGAGTGTCATAATCGTTACCATAAACAGTAATCGGACCACGTTTACCGACGGCAGACTGTGTAATAAAAGGAACCAGATTTGCCGGAACACCATTTGGCAATTCGCCTATTAAAGCGGTTTCATGTGCACCTACCGGATTAAAATAACGCAATGCAATTACGTTTAGGTCTGGTGTTACTGCAGCAGTTTCAGCCAAAATTTCTTCTGCAACCTGCTTAGTGTTTCCGTATGGAGATTCTGCTTTCTTTACAGGCGCAGCTTCTGTAACTGGCAAGCTATCTGGTTGCCCGTAAACAGTACATGATGATGAAAATACAAAGTCAATTTTCCTGTTAAAGGCAGTCAATAGATTGATTAAACCGAAAAAATTATTTTTATAATATTTTAAAGGTTTTTCAACTGACTCGCCAACAGCTTTTGAAGCTGCAAAGTGGATAATCCCTGTAACATCTGTTTGGGCTGCAGCAAATTCTTTTACTGCACTTTCATCCTGCAAATCAATCTCATTAAAATCAAACCACTTACCTGTTATGGCATGTAACTGGGTTAAAATTTTGATGTTTGAATTGGATAAGTTATCTACAATGACAACCTCATATCCTGCATTATGTAACTCTACAACGGTGTGCGATCCTATATATCCTGTTCCACCAGTAACTAATATTTTTGACATCTTAACGGTTAAATGTGGTAAAATCTTTATGATCAATTTTTTCTAAAGCTTCTGCTGGTAGAGATTTGAAATACTCATAAGTAATTCTTAAACCTTCGGCACGCCCCACCTTTGGCTCCCATTTCAAAATTTCACGTGCCTTGGTGATATCCGGACGTCTTTGTTTTGGGTCATCCTGCGGAAGTTCTTTATATACTATTTTTTGTGTGGTACCTGTAAGCTTGATAATTTCTTCACAAAATTGCTTGATGGTGATTTCATCTGGATTACCGATGTTAACGGGCTGCGCATAATCACTCTTCAATAAACGAAAAATTCCTTCAATTAAATCATCAACATAACAGAAAGACCTGGTTTGGCTGCCATCTCCAAATACAGTTAAATCTTCTCCTCTCAAAGCCTGTCCAATAAAAGCTGGTAAAACACGCCCATCATTAAGCCGCATTCTCGGTCCGTAGGTATTAAAAATTCTAACTATTCTGGTTTCTACACCATGGAAGGTATGATATGCCATGGTAATTGCTTCTTGGAAACGTTTAGCCTCATCATAAACGCCACGAGGCCCCACAGGGTTTACATTGCCCCAGTATTCTTCTGGTTGTGGGTTTACATTTGGATCTCCATAAACTTCTGATGTGGATGCAATTAACATTCGCGCACCTTTATGCCTGGCCAAACCCAAAAGATTGTGCGTGCCTAAAGATCCTACTTTTAACGTTTGAATTGGAATTTTCAGGTAATCTATCGGGCTAGCCGGGGAAGCAAAATGGAGAATATAATCCAACTTACCAGGGATGTGCACAAACTTGGAAACATCATGATTGTAAAACTCGAAGTTCTCTAATTTAAAAAGATGTTCAATGTTGGCCAAATCGCCGGTGATCAGGTTATCCATTCCGATCACATGATAACCTTCTTTTACAAAACGATCACATAGGTGAGAGCCCAAAAAGCCGGCTGCACCAGTAATCAAAATTCTTTTCTGACTCATCTTAATCTATCAATTTTCTGCCTATACTGTTATAATAGTAACCAAGATCGATCATTTTTTGCAGATCATACAAATTCCGACCGTCGAAGATTACTTTATTTTTTAAGACCTTGTCTATTTTTTCAAAATCTGGATTGCGGAATACAGACCATTCTGTAGCAATTAGCAACGCATCTGCATTTTCTAAAGCCTCATATTGGTTGTTGGCATATTTCACCTGATCGCCAATAATGCCCTTTACATTTTCCATGGCTTCAGGATCAAATACAGTAACGGTTGCCCCATTTTCAATTAAAGCATTAATGATATATAAAGCAGGAGCCTCGCGAATATCATCTGTTTCTGGCTTGAAAGCTAATCCCCAAAGGGCAAAATGTTTTCCGTTAATATCGTTTTTATAATATTTTAAAACTTTATCTACCAAAATAGTTTTTTGTCGTTCGTTAACTTCCATAACCGATTTCAAAATCTGAAAATCATACTGATAATCATCTGATGATTTAGCTAAAGCCTGAACATCCTTCGGAAAACATGAGCCTCCGTATCCGATACCAGGAAAAAGAAAGCGTTTGCCAATCCGGTCATCCGATCCAATTCCTTTTCTTACAGCATCTACATCAGCACCTACCAATTCACAAAGGTTTGCCACCTCATTCATAAAGGTAATCTTAGTTGCTAAAAAAGAGTTTGCAGCATATTTTGTTAATTCAGAAGAACGCTCATCCATAAATAAAATCGGATTTCCCTGGCGAACATATGGCCCGTACAGTTCTGACATCAGCTTTTTAGCCTTTTCACTTTTTGTACCCAATACTACCCGGTCTGGCTTCATAAAGTCATCAACTGCCACACCTTCCCGCAAAAATTCAGGATTAGAAACTACATCTACTTCTATAGATGTATTTTCTTGAAAAACAGCTTTAACCTTATCTGCAGTACCAACCGGCACGGTAGATTTGTTTACGATCACTTTATATTCTGTAATCAGCTTAGAAATATCTTTTGCCGCACCAAGAATGTAAGACAAATCTGCAGCACCATCTCCGCCTGGAGGCGTTGGTAAGGCCATAAAAATGATTTGCGCATCTTTCACTGCGTCAGCAAGGTTGGTGGTAAATGTTAACCTTCCTTGTGCGATATTCCGGTGAAAAAGCAAATCCAGTCCTGGCTCATATATCGGCACCTCCCCATCCTGCATTTTCTTTACTTTACTTTCATTTATATCGACACAGATGACGTCGTTTCCAGTTTCTGCTAAACATGTTCCGGTAACCAAACCCACGTATCCGGTACCTATAACGGCTATTTTCATATATTCTTAAGCTTTTTAAATATATTCGTTTTATCTTGGCACGAAGATATGAAATTACACTTATGCTTTTGCTTTACACAGTCGGAATTCAGGTTTACGCGTTAATAATTAAAATATTTTCACTCTTTAATCCAAAGGCCAGGCATTTCATCAATGGCCGTAAAGCTATTTTTGAGCAAATCGCAGCGCGGATAGATGTTACGCAAAAACACATCTGGTTTCATTTCGCCTCTTTGGGAGAGTTTGAACAAGGCAGACCAGTATTGGAAAAATTGAAAGATAAATATCCGCAGAAGAAAATTGTTGTCACTTTTTTTTCACCATCAGGATATGAAATCAGGAAGAATTATGCCCTGGCGGATGTATTTTATCTTCCATTAGATTCTAAAAGTAATGCTAAACGTTTTATTGAAGCCATAAATCCTGAGTTAGCTATATTTACTAAATATGAATTTTGGCATTATTACTTTAAGGAACTTCATGATCGAGCGATTCCTTTATATTTAATTTCTGGTATTTTCAGGCCTGATCAGGCTTTCTTTAAGTGGTACGGAGGCTTTTATCGCAATATTTTATCTTTTGTTACCTATTTCTTTGTTCAGAATGAGGAAAGTGAAACTTTATTAAAATCCATCGGAATAAACAAGGTGACCATCAATGGTGATACACGCTTCGATCGGGTTTTTGAAAATGCCCAAACGCCTAAAAAGTTAGCATTAATTGAACAGTTTATAGGAAACTCACCTACACTGATTTGTGGCAGTACCTGGCCTGAAGATGAAAATTTGATCTCGGCTTTACCAGGAAAATATCCAGATTGGAAATTTATTATCGCACCACATGAAATTCATGATAATCACATCGAAAGTATAGAGAAGCAGTTCCCTGCTGGCAGTTTACGGTTTTCGGTTTTTAGCTCGCAATTGAATGCGGATGATTCTGAAATCCCAGCCCGCACAGCTCAGGTTTTAATTATCGATAATATTGGTATGCTTTCGTCTCTGTATCAGTATGGAAAAATGGCCCATATTGGCGGTGGCTTTGGTGCCGGAATTCACAATACACTAGAGGCCGCAGCTTTTGGTTTACCGGTAATTTTTGGCCCTAAGTACGATAAATTTCAGGAAGCAAAAGATTTAATTGCTCTTGGCGCAGCAAAGACTATTGTTACAGAAATTGAGCTTATTAAAGCTTTTGAAGAATTAATGAATAATGAAAAAGCTGCGAACGATGCAAAGAAATATGTGGAAGATAAAAAGGGGGCTACTGATCAGATCATTTCAATGATTACGAAAGCAAATTAGCCTTCGCAATTTCATCAACAATTTCAGGAATCTCCTGATCGATAGAAACTACTAAAACATCTGGTTCATCACTTTGTGGCTCTTCCAATGTTTCAAATTGACTTTCCAACAAACTAGATGGCATGTATTGATGAGATCTTTTAGAGATTCGTCCGTAAATCAGCTCGAAACTTCCTTTCAGGTATACAAAACGAATGGAGCTATTTTCTTTCCTTAGTAAATCTCTATAGGCCTTTTTTAGTGCAGAACAAGCAATAATGCAGCTTGTTCCTTCTTCTACATGGTTGTGCCCAACCTTTGCAATCAGCGCTAACCAATCTTGCCGATCTGCATCAGTAAGGGGAATACCCGCAGCCATTTTATCTACATTTCTTTGTGAATGCAGATTATCACCGTCAATAAATTCAGCATGGATAGCTGGAGCAAGTGCTCTACCGATAACGGTTTTGCCACTTCCAGAAACACCCATTAAAATTATAAAACTTGCCATTTAAATTACTTTATCATACCAGCCAGGGCTTCAATAAATACCGGACTATCATTTAAACTTTCTACCAATTGTACATGTTCGCCACCAAGCTCCCTGAATTCTTCATGATATTCTACGGTAATTTCATAAAGGGTTTCCAGGCAATCGGCTACAAAAGCAGGACTAAAAACCAACAATCGTTTTTTACCTTCAGCAGCTAACTTTTTCAATACATCAGTGGTGTAAGGTTGCACCCATGGTTCTTTTCCTAGCCGCGATTGAAAGCAGACGGTATATTGATCTCTTGTTAAGTTTAATTCTTTCGCAATTAATCGGGCCGTATCATGTCCTTGTGCAGAGTAACAAAATTTATTGGTATCATTTAAAGTCTGGCAACAATCTGCTGTTTTTAAACAATAGCTTCCAGTGTGATCACATTTCAAAAGCTGGCGTTCCGGTAATCCGTGGAAACTAAAAAGCACGTGATCATAATTTTCAACATGATGTTTTTTTGCATTTTCTGCAAAAACCTTAATCATTAGTTCGTTATCATGAAAGGAATTGACAAAGGAGATGGGTGGCACTGTTTGCCATTTACTCACCAATTCCATTACCAGCTGCATTACTGAACCAGAACTTGCAGAAGCATATTGCGGAAACATTGGAATTACCTGAATACTTTCTACTAAACCTGCTTTTAGATTTGATAATGCAGTTGCAATAGACGGAGTTTGGTAGCGCATTGCCAGTTCTACATGGTATTCATCGCCCAATCGCTCTTGCAACATTTTAGCTTGCAAGCGGCTATAATAAAGTAGCGGAGAACCATTTTCATTCCAGATTTCTTTATACAATTTTGCCGTTTTAGGACTCCGGAAAGGAACGATAATTCCTTTAACCAATAGTGTTCTGTTGAATTTAGGAATATCAATCACCCGCTCATCCATCAAAAACTGATCAAGATATTTTCTAACGTCAGGTGTTTCCGGACTATCAGGTGTTCCTAAATTTACAAGTAAAATTCCCTTTTTGCTCATTGATAAAAATATGTTTCGTCGCGCAAATATCGCGTTTTTAGTTCCAAGTAGTGACTACCAAGTATCAAGATTTGGTAAAAAGCTAAGCTTTTGTTTTGTACAATTGCCACCATGGTGTACCGGGTTTCTGATGGTGTTCTAAATGATACCCAAAAAAATAGCAGGTAAAGAATGCCAATAAATGATTCTTCTGAAGTGTTGACGAATGATATTCATTTTCATGCTCACCTTTATGTGGCAGGTAGGTGCCAAAGTAAAATAGTTGGAAAGTGCTCATGAGCGACGGCAAAACCCAAAAAAGCAACAGGTTTCTTTGATCAATCCAGATTTGCAAAACGTTAAAAGCAACAGCCATGATTACCAGCTGGATGATGGTTACATAGTTAAGCATGAAGCTTAAATACCATCTCCAAAAACCATGGGGAGCAAAATCCGGATCTTCCTCAGTGTGCACATGGCTATGGTGTTTATGGTGTTTCGCGTATAGTTTATTATAGAAAAAGCCTGCGTACAGAAATACGGAAAGGTAGCCAATAAAGTTATTGATCGTTTTATTGAGAGAGATTGTGCCATGCATGGAATCATGAGCAGTA
The DNA here is from genome assembly GCF_034045265.1 of Pedobacter sp. CFBP9032. Taxonomy (NCBI): domain Bacteria; kingdom Pseudomonadati; phylum Bacteroidota; class Sphingobacteriia; order Sphingobacteriales; family Sphingobacteriaceae; genus Pedobacter; species Pedobacter sp. CFBP9032. The sequence continues at coordinate 23,345 of NZ_JAXCWE010000017.1, forward strand.
ATAAATAGGCCTGTATATAAGTGCATTTGAACAAAAATCATCAGGTAAACCACTGGATTACTCCATTGGAAATTCCAACTCAAGAGAAAAATGAGCGAAGTGAGCCATAATGCAATTACAGCTAACGCGACTAGAATTCCTAAATATGCGTGATTTGTTTTCAAATGAACAATATTGAACGTTTACAATACAGATAACAACTAACGCTAAAGAAAGTTAGAAAAGATGACGGGATTAAAACCCTTCTAAAGCAACTTTCACTTTTTCCATTAGCCACATCGGAGTTGATGTAGCACCGCAAATTCCAACACTATCGTTTTCGGCGAACCAATTTAAATCCAATTCCTCTATGTTTGAAATGAAGTAGGACTGATCGTTAAATTTCTTACATACATCGTAAAGCACTTTTCCATTAGATGATTTCTTGCCGGAAACAAAAATGATCTTGTCGTAATTACCCACAAAATTTTCTAACTCCTGGTATCGGTTAGATACTTGTCTGCAAATGGTATCATTTGCTTTCACCTCATAACCGCGACTCAACAGCTCATCTTTGATATGATAAAATTTATCGGTGCTTTTTGTAGTCTGACTATAAAGGGTAAATTTCGAAGGCAATTCTACGTGATCCAACTCTGCTAAATCCTGAAAAACAATTGCTTTGCCATCTGTTTGACCTTGCAAGCCGATTACCTCCGCATGACCATGTTTTCCAAAGATCAAAATCTGCTCATCATCATCGTGAGAATTTTTGATTCTGTTTTGCAATTTCAACACCACAGGACAAGAAGCATCTATTAGCGTGAGATTATTTTCCAAAGCCAATTGATAGGTTGATGGTGCCTCGCCATGCGCCCTGATTAAAACTTTTTCGTTTCTTAAGTCTTGTAAAACCTCATGATCGATAATTTTTAATCCGCGTTTTGTTAAGCGTTCCACTTCTTCATCATTGTGAACAATATCCCCCAGACAGTATAAATAACCTTCATTATCTAAAATATCTTCGGCCATTTCGATAGCATAAACCACACCAAAGCAAAACCCGGATGATTTATCAATATTGACTTGTAAGTTTAAATTGCTCATTATTCTTTAGGGTTAGTTATTTATCGTCATAATGTCCCTTTGCAGAAATTATAAATACTGTTATAATTTCTTCATTGATTCTATAGACTAACCTATCTTTTTTATTTATTTGTCTTGACCAGTATCCAGAAAATTCGAATTTTAATTTTTCAGGTTTACCAATCCCTAATTCAGGATGAATACTTAATTCAACAAAAATTTTCTGAAGTTTTTTTGTTGAGGCTTTATCTCCGGATTTTTGAATGAAAGCCAACTGTTTTTTGGCTTGGTCAGTAATTTCTATAAAATACTTTCCCATATATTTTGAACGTCCTTAATTCTAGTAACACGTCCATTCTTAACATCCTCTTCACCTTTTTTTATTTCATCCGCAAATTCGGCATTATAATTACTTTCTTTTCTGAAAGTTACGTTTAAAACATTTAGTACAGCCTCTATTGCAACAAGCTGTTTTTTGTTTTTGGGCTGTACAATCAGTGTTTCCATAATTTAAACTTTAAAATTACCGCACAAAATTACGCAAAAATATTTGTTCCGGTTGTCATGTACAAGACAACAAAAAATACCAATTGAGCAGTAAACATGGCTGCACCAATATATTTTTGTTGTTTAAGACCCAGCGCATAATAAAACTTTAATAAAATAATAGATACGATAAACCATGCAATATAGTTTTGAAGTGGGATTTGATGCCAATCCCATTGCCAGTAATCGAATTTCATGGCAACTGGCTCCATAAAAAAATCAAAAGTAATCAGCATTAATGCTCCGATTAAGGAAGCTAAAATGCTATTTCGAATTTTGAAACTTTTTACCATCTGGCCAATGCTAAAAATTAAGATTACCCAGTTTACGCCCATCAATAGCGGTACTGCAGCAATTTTGTAACCTAAAGTATTACCATAATAATAGCTGCCAAAAATTTTCCCGGTGTGTACCCCGAGAACTTCTACCAGCCAGCCGCATAGAAACACCCCGGAAACAAATAAAAGCAGTCGCTTAACATCACCAACATAGGTATAAATGATGATCGCAAACATTAAAAGCAGGTGAAACGGCACCATCTTCATAAAGTAAGGCTGTAATGCCGGGATTAAAAACCCAATTAAGCCAACCACGTGAAAAATGACAATTACCGCAACTGCAATCTTTTTTATCTTTAAATCGCTTTGATCGATCTGCCCTTCCATGTGCCTGTTTTAAATATGTGTTGTATAATGGATAAAAATGAGATGATTAAGAAGAATAACATCTGGAACGGATGAAGTATCAAATTGATTAAAACATGCTGACCAGATAAATAGGAAATCATTATTCTGCTTAAAAAAATTAATGTTAATGGTAATACAAGCAAAGAGATGTTAAAGTTTAACAATAAAATTAACGGCCCTATGGTAACCAAAAGCTGGTAAAATAGTAAGATAATTACGTTATTGCCAAAACCTGCAAGTAAATTTTTACTAAAGCCATTTAAACTTTCATTTAGGTTTTTATACATCCGGCAGTAAATCAATCCATTGCCTAATAAAGCTTCACCATTATATTTTTGAAGTTTTACGGCTTTCATAATCTCCACATCTTCTACTACCTTATTCCTTACCCTTTCGTGCCATTGATTTTCCTTGTAATTCCTGGCGTTGAAAAACATGCATTGCCCACTTGCCGCAGAAAAAGCCGAATTAGCAGAAAACTTTACCAACCGTAAGGGCAACAGATTTAACAAGATAAAATGCATTAATGGAATGGTAAGCCACTCCCCAGCCGACTTCATTACCTGATTGGTAAAAATACTAATCAACGCCAGATGACCAACTTCCATCCTACTAATCAGGCTATTGATAAAACCCCTTTTTATGGTTTCATCGGCATCTACAAAAAGTAGATATTTCCCTTTTGCCAGCGCCGCCAATTGATAACAAGCGTAATTTTTGCCCAGCCAGCCTTTCGGAAGTTCATTTCCACGCTCTACCCTAAATTGCGGATTTTGAGTAGCAAAAGTCGCTACTCTTGCATAAGTTTGGTCGCTGCTGTTATCATCTAATACAATCACTTCAAAATTTTTATAATCCTGAGTCTTTATAGAATCGAGTAATTGCAGGATATCGTCTTCCTCATTACGAGCAGGAATTAAAATGGAAACAAAATCTTCATAATTTTTGATTACCCTTGGCAACTTCGGATTGGAAAGAAAGTTGAACACCGTGACCGAAAAACGGATCACCAGAAAAATTAAAACGGCATAAATAAAAATGGTCATTCAGTAATTTGTGTTTGTTTAACAACCGACTGATCGTAATGTTTATTATAGGCGCTTTTTAATAGCTGCAAACTCATGTATTCTTCGCTATCCCAATTTTGAAGATAGGTTTGTATTGTTGGTTTCCGCTTGGAGAAATAATCTACAAATGTAGCTGAAAATACAATATTTAATCTTTTCTGACTTGATTTAATGATTTGCATTACCCCTTTTTCAAAGGTGATATTTTTTACATGATTGGAATGTAATTTACCTTGGGGGAAAATAAGTACCAGGTTATTTTTATCGTCTAATAATTTACTGGCATAGCTTAACATCCCTATGATGTCTTTCCCACCACCTTCTGCAGCGAATGCACCTAAGTACTTTAAAAAACCAACCTTATTATAATTTTCAGCATTGATCAAAACATGAAACTGCTTTTTAAATAGTTTCTTATTGATATAAAAAATAAAAAAACCATCCCACCAGCTAAAATGATTAGCAAGGATTAAAATTGATGTATCTTCTTTGGTTTCAATGGCATTGTAATGGAAACTTGTGAAATCTTTCTTAATAATGAATTCAATATACCAGGAAAAAAAGCGATAAATAAAGTTATTTTTTCGAGGATGGTACATGTTGGGAAATTGCAAAAAAAAGCGCTTAATTGCAAATATAACCGCCTATATCGGCAAAATTTACAGAATCTAATCCTTTAAAAAATAATGATTGATAGTTAACTTAGATAAACCCGATCTTCCTCACCCTCAACATCCATAATCACATCAACGTGTTCTTTTAACACCGTGGCCAGTTCGAGGCCAACAAAATCTGTAGCAATTGGAAAAATCTTGTGGCTTCTATCTACCAGTACTACGGTTCTAATCTTTTTATGGGGTGTGTTTAGGAAAACGCCGAGACCGTAGGCCAACGTTTTGCCACTATTTAGCACATCGTCAATAATGATAATAACTTTGTTCTTCCAATAGCTTTCATCTAAATCTGTAGTTGCAATAAGTTTGCTGCTTTCCTTCTGAAGATCAATGCGTAAAAGTGTAAGCTTAAAACCAGATATTTTTTTCAAAACCTTCTCTAAGCGAACAGCCAACTTATATCCACGGTCCCAAATGCCCGCTAGCACTACCTCTTTCTCATTCAGGTTATCTTCCAGGATTTGATACGCGATTCGATCGATCTTCTGTTGAATTTGTTTTTTATTAAGTATGAGGATTTGTGATGTCATTATGTTAAAAGGATTGAATACAAAAAGAACGATTTTAAGGCTGAAATTCAAACTATTTGAAAAATAATTTCGATTGTTTGCAACGTTTACGATCTACCTGCGTCTAATCAATAACCAAAAACAAAATTATGAAAAACCTGATCAGAATATCTGCTTTATTATTTATTGCCTTTTCGGCCTATGTAGCAAAGGCCCAGGATAGCAAAAGCTTCCCGGTAAAAAACTTTACTAGTATTGGCATTAGCAGTGGAATTGATCTGTACCTCACACAAGGCAATAGCGAAGGCGTGATGGTAAAAGCTGATAGTGAGACGCTGAAGGATGTAGTGGTGGAGCAAAATGGAAATGATATCAGAATTAAGTTTAAAGATGGCATTAAATGGGGCGGCATGTTTAAAAACCGTGTAATCAAAGCCTATGTAAATTATAAAACACTGAATGAAATTGCAGCATCGGGCGGATCAGATGTATTTACCCAAAATCAAATAAAAACTGATAAGCTTGCAATCCGGGCTTCTGGAGGATCAGATGTAAAATTGACTTTAGTAAGCAATGACTTAACTGTACAATCCAGCGGTGGCAGCGATATAAGCCTTAAAGGTAAAGCAACAAATATGACGATCCAATCTAGCGGCGGAAGTGATGTGAATGCGTTTGAATTGGTTACCGATTATGCAAAAGTACAGGCATCAGGAGGTTCTGATGTTAATATCTATGTGAATAAAGGATTGGAGGCTTCGGCAAGTGGCGGTGGTGATGTAAGCTACAAAGGAGATGCGTCATTGCATAAAACATCCAGCTCAAAAAGTGGCGATGTTCATCACGTGAATTAAGAACTTTAGTTTAGTTAATGATAAATTCGCCGCTTTGTGGATGCAAAGCGGCTTATTTTTTTTTAACGGACATTGAACAAACTATTCCTTTATGAATATATTTGGCAGACTCGTTTTATAATCTACCGCTTAGATTTATTGTAGGGGTAATAAACGAAATTTGCGCCTTCCGGTACAATTACGAAAACACACATATAATCTTCAGGTCTTTTATATACCTTTAAAAAAGGCTCTTTTTTCTCTTTAGTGATGATTCCTTTTTCAACGAACTCTTCCAAAGTTGATGCCTGAATAGACCAATCTGTATTTAATTCTTCTTTATTTAAAATCATCTCACCAATACTAACCTGGTGTTGGTGGGCAATAAAAATTGGATGAGCAGAAATACCTTCTACCATAATTTCAATCCCAACCTCTTTAATCGCGTCAGCATAAAACGCTAAATCTTTTTCCAGGCTTACCAGCGGACTTTCCTGTTTTTTCTGCGGCTCTCCACTATCTTCTGGTGTGGCATTTAATAACTCTTCTCTATCCATTACTAATTAAATTTTGAATGCGTAATTGAATGAAGGTCGATCACTATATACATTCAATTATTCTCAAATTCTATCCTTTTAATTTTAACAAAACCACATTTTCCACATGCTGTGTATGTGGGAACATATCAACTGGTTTAATTCTAGCAACCTCATATTTTTCGCTCAATAGCTCCAAATCTCTGGCTTGCGTTGCGGCGTTGCAGCTCACATACACAATTTTTTCAGATTCCATTTCCAGTAAACGTTGTACCACATCAGTATGCATACCAGCTCTCGGTGGATCAGTAATGACTACATCAGGTTTACCGTGTTCATTGATGAAATCAGCAGTAAGAATATCTTTCATATCGCCAGCATAAAAAAGCGTATTGTCAATCCCGTTCAACGCAGAGTTGAATTTTGCATCTTCGATAGCCGTTGGGACATACTCTACTCCTACCACTTGCCTTACATTTTTTGCAACAAAATTAGCAATGGTACCTGCACCGGTATATAAATCGTAAACCAATTCGTCGCCTTTAAATTCTGCAAAATCTCTGGTAATTTTATACAATTCAAAAGCTTGTTCAGAATTGGTTTGGTAAAAAGATTTCACACCAATCTTGAAACGGATCCCGTCCATTTCTTCAAAAATATGATCGCGACCAGCAAATAAATGAACGTCCTGATCAAAGATCGTATCATTTTTCTTTTGATTAACAATATATAATAAAGAAGTAATCTGAGAAAATTCTGTTTTCAGGAAATTCATCAAACCACTTATCTGATCTTCATCCGGGTAGGCAAAAACAACTGCAATCATAACCTCGCCTGTAGAAGAGGTACGAATAATCAGGTTGCGCAATACACCTTCGTGGTTTCGTAAATCATAGAATGATAACTGATGATCAAGGGCGTATTTTCTAACGGCGTTTCTAATTGAATTAGAAGGTTCATCTTGCAGATAACAATGCTCAATATCCAGAATTTTATCAAACCGCAAGGGAACGTGAAAGCCTAAGGCATTCATATCAAAGTCTTCATCACGATCTATATCCGTTCTATCCAACCAACGTTTATTGGAGAAAGTAAACTCTAATTTATTACGATAATACCTGTTTTTAACCGACCCTAAAATAGGCTCTGTGTTTGAAGTATCTATTTTACCAAGACGCTGTAATGCAGCTTCTACATTTTTTTGCTTAAATTTTAGTTGAGAATCGTAGCCCATGTGTTGCCATTTGCAGCCGCCACAAGTTCCAAAATGAGGGCAAAAAGGATCTGTGCGTAATTCAGATTTCTCATGCAATTGCTCAATAATTGCTTCCGCGAAATTCTTTTTCTTTTTTGTTAACCGTACATCAACAACATCGCCAGGAACAGCTTTGTCGACAAAAATCACTAACTCATCGGCCTTGCCAACGCCTTTTCCTTCTTCAGCAATATCAATTATATGTACGTTTGGAATTATAGTTACCGTACCTGGTTTTCTTCTACTCATTATCCTGCAAATATAGGGCTAAAAGCTGAAAGACTAAAGTGGAAAGGCTAATGCAAAAAGTGAACGCAAAATGCGGGGCTACTGAAATAAAAAAGGCAATTAAGAGAATAAAATTCGAAAATTAAGGCACTAATATTCTCATCAGGTGCAGAACACCTTCAAACAAAAAATAAGCTATAAAAAATTATTTTCCAAAAAATTTAAGTGCAACGCCCCAAAAGCCATCCAACCAATTAAATTTAAGGTCAAATTTCTCATCTACTAGTACAGAAAATTCTAAAATTTCTTTGCTCATGATAAAAAACCTCTCTATTATCACAATAATACAAATTTTATACCGAAAACCAAAATGGTATAAATTAATGTTTTGTTAAAATTACGTTAGAAAATTTATGTTTTAGGAAGCACCTTTACTAAATTAGTTCTTGAAGTTAATCAGGTTAATGATTACTTTAATCATCATATCTTTTTCTTCCGGATTGCTTTGTGCAATAAGCAAGGTTAAAGCAACCAAGGCATTGTCTGCTATTCGCTTTGTACCATCTTGATGATAAAGCATTTTATTTTTATCAAGAAACCAAACCAATAAAAACGCAGCGATGCGCTTATTGCCATCAGAAAAAGAATGATTCTTTACCACAAAATACAATAGATTTGCAGCTTTTTCTTAGAGACTTGGGTACAATTCAGCACCTTCGAAAGTCTGATAAATGGTTGACAAGGAGCTATTGAAAGATTGATCTTTTTCATTACCAAATAATTTACTCCAACCAAATTTTACACGTAAATCTTTAATGGCCGCAATAGCTGAATCATAGTCAATACGGAATAAAGATTTTAAATCTGACGTTTTATGTTCGAGCTGCTGGTGATCGTACTGACCTAAAATATCTAATGCATAAACATAATCTAACAGGATTTATAGGTATCCTTCATTTCTGCTTGATCAAGTGCATAATTATGCTGAACCTGATCAATTAATTTTATCACATCCTTTAACTCTTTAAGTTGCAGCTCCTGTGCCTTAAGTTTTTTATCGTTTAAAGCATAGCCTTTTACAAGGTAATCTTTCAGAATTTGATTCGCCCAAATACGGAATTTTGTTCCTTCTTTTGATTTTACACGGTAACCAACAGAGATGATAAGGTCTAAGTTATAATGTTCAACCTGATAGGTTTTTCCATCGCTGGCAGTTGTCGCGTATTTTACGACAACTGCTTCCTTTGATAATTCACCTTCTTTGAAAATATTACCAATATGCCTGGAGATTGTTTTATAATCTCTATCAAACAACAGAGATATCTGCTGTTGCGAAAACCAAACCGTATCATTCTGCATGGGAACATTAATGGCAGGCAAGCCATCTTCATTTTTATAAATAATAATTTCGCCGTTGTTCATCTGCTATAAATTGGTAAAATATTTTATCCTATTTTAGTGCCATGCCAAAAGCAATAGTTATAGGGGCTGGGATCGCGGGAATTGCCTCCGCGATTCGACTAGCTGTAAAAGGTTATCAGGTGGATGTTTTTGAAGCCAGCTCCAAACCGGGTGGCAAATTAGGTGAAATCAAAATGAATGGTTTCAGGTTTGATACCGGGCCCAGCCTATTTACCATGCCTCAATATGTTGATGAACTTTTTACAATCGCAGGTAAAAATCCGAAAGATTATTTTGAATATATCAAACTGAAAGAAGTTTGTCGCTATTTCTATGAGGATGGGTTAAAGTTAACCGCAAAGTCTAATATTGATCTTTTTGCGCAAGAAATTGAAGAAAAAACGAGTTCTACCGCTAAAGAGGTTTACTATTTTTTAGGAAAAAGTGCTACGATTTACGAGATTACGCATCGGGTGTTTCTAGAACGCACCTTACATAAATGGAAGAGTTATTTACATTGGGATACACTTAAATCCGTTTTTAAATTTTTGCAAATTGATCCATTTCGATCGCAAAGCAAAGCTAATCACCAATATTTTAAGGATGAAAGAATAGCTCAATTGTTTAACCGCTATGCTACCTATAATGGCTCCGATCCTTACCAGGCGCCAGCAACCTTGAACGTCATCCCTCATTTTGAATACCATTTTGGTGCTTTTCTACCTAAAAATGGCATGTACGGCATTGTTACTGCTTTGGTAAAATTAGCTGAAGAATTGAATGTTAAATTTCACTACAACCAGAAAGTAGAAGAAATTCTTTTTACTGATGCTTCGAAATCTAAAATTCAAGGGGTAAAGGTTTCCGACAAAATTTATAAAGCAGACGTTGTGGTTTCCAACCTCGACATTTGGTTTACCTATAAAAATCTACTTACAGGTATTGATGCGCCAAAAAAGTTATTAAATCAGGAACGCAGCAGTTCGGCCTTAATTTTTTACTGGGCTATGGATGGAAATTACAGTGACCTGGGATTACACAACATTCTTTTCGCCAAAGACTATAAAAGTGAATTTAATGCAATCTGGAAGGAAAAAACCATTTGCGAAGACCCTACCGTTTACATCAATATTACGGCGAAACACCTCCGAGGCGAAGCACCGAACGACAGTGAAAATTGGTTTGTGATGATTAATGTTCCTGCGAATACTGGACAAAACTGGGACTTGTTAATTAAAGAAGCGAGAGCAAACATTATCAAGAAAGTTAGCCGCATTTTGAACAGAAATATAGAGCGGGAAATTATCAGCGAACAAATTCTCGATCCGAGGAGCATTGAAAGTAAAACCGGATCGTATCAAGGCTCCCTTTATGGAAACAGCTCTAATAACCAGTTTGCTGCTTTTTTAAGGCATCCAAATTTTAGTTCAAAAATCGGCGGGCTATATTTTTGTGGAGGCAGCGTACATCCTGGAGGTGGAATTCCATTGGCACTTCTTTCGGCTAAAATTATTGAAGATAACCTGCCTGCTTAGCGTACATTGGCTATCGCTTTTTCAAGGGTTTCTGCATCCAGATCAAAAGCATTTACAATCACTTTGGCTTGTGTGTAAAAAGGATTTCGCTCTGCGAGCTTTTCGGTAATAAAATTTAATAACTGCTCGTCATCCAGGTCCTTGATTAACGGTCGCTTTTGCCTCTTTTGTAATCTTGATACCAGTTGAGCAGGTTCCATTTGAAGGTAAACAGTTGTTCCATTAGCATTCATCCACTCCATATTATCGAAAAAACAAGGTAATCCACCGCCTGTGGCCACGATGCATTTTTCAGGATAATGGAACGTTTTAAGCATATCGCTTTCATAATCACGAAAGCCGCCTTCACCAAAAGCACTAAAAAACTCGGCTATTGTTTTACCGGATTTGTTCACTATTTCGGTATCCAGATCAATAACCGGACAATCTAACCGGTGAGCCAGTTGCTTTGCTTTGGTACTTTTCCCACAACCCATGTAACCAACCAGGAAGATAACTCCAACTTTTGAATCTGCTAATGTGGAATGCGAAACTTCAGTATTCATGTTAATAGTGTTAATGATTTATTTGATGATGATGATTGGTTTTAAGCCAATTTTACACGCGGGTCTACATAGGCATAAAGGATGTCTACCAGTATATTAATCACCACAAAAATAAAGGCAATAAACAATATAGACCCCATAACTACCGGAAAATCAGACATTTCTAGCGCCGTAACCGTTGTTCTGCCCAGGCCGTTATAACCGAAAATATATTCCACAAAAAATGAACCTGCAAGTAATGAGGCAAACCAACCAGAGATTGCGGTAATTACCGGGTTCATGGCATTCTTTAACGCATGTTTGTAAATGATGGCATTTCTGCTCAAGCCCTTTGCCTTTGCGGTACGAATATAATCTTGCGCCAAAACATCGAGCATGGCACTTCTTGTTAATTGGACGATAATCGCCAGTGGCCTTAAACCCAAAGTAATCATGGGTAACCACAAATTTCGTAAAGTTAAAATTTCACCGTTAAACGGATCATATGAATATAAACTTCCACTCATTTTTAAGCCCGTATAATCACTAAGTACAAAGCCGAAGATCCAGGCGATAATGATTCCAGCAAAAAAAGATGGTGCAGAAATGCCAAGTATAGCAAAAGCATTTGCAGATTTATCTATCCAGGTATCTTTGTAAACCGCAGAAAGTACACCAAGAAATACACCAATTACAGTTGCAAAAATCATTGCGGTGAGCGCTAAAACGAAGGTATTCGGAACTGTTTCTGATAAAATGGCAGTAACATCTCTTTTAGTTTGATAAGAACTACGCAGGTATGGCCATTTCAACGCCAATACCTTTGTATCAAAACTAAGGAGTTTAACAAAGTTATATTTTGCCTTAGTGTTACTATCATTATCAAGCACACTGATCGGTGAAAGATCATTAATATATAACAGAAATTGAACAGGCTTCGATTTATCCAATCCAAATTCTTTTCTAACGGCTTCTAATGATTGTACATCAGCCCGTTGCCCCATCGTCATCCTTGCCGGATCGCCGGGTAAAATATTGAAAAGCACAAAAACCACCAACACTACACCGCCCATTACCAGGAGACCATAAAGTAGTTTTTTCAGGATATATCCAATCATTGTACATCAAAGTATTTTCTACTCAACTGATCAAAAGTAGGTACATTATGATTATGCCATTTGTTTACAATGACCCCATTTTTCAATAATATAATTCCCGGATTAGCCCTTACCATACTTTTTAGCGGAACAGCATCAGCATAAAAAACTTCTGAAAATAAGTTATTCTTTTTCACAAAAGCTTCTGCATCTTGGGCCGCGTTCGAGGTTAACAAGACTGTGCGGATGTTGAATTGCTGTGTTGCATTGATGGCAATGGCATTCAGTTTTCCAATCGCACTTTCGTTGGTATTGTTTAAATCGTAAGCCACAAAAACAAGACTATAATAAGGATTCTCAATGATTTCCTTAGTATAGTCTGTACCTGAAGCATCACTAATCACAAGGTCTTTAATCTTTGGTTCGTAGCCTTTTTTTACTAAACGTTTGATGGGTTCGCCAATAATTTCCCAGTTATTATCTTTCCAGATTTCAGTTTTAAGGTAATCCTTATCACTCATATCCTTTTCTGCTTTCGTTTTCTTGTTCTTGAGGTGATACATGATCTCAAATTCATCAGGCTTTTCTCCCGGAGGAATTACCATTAATGATGGAATATGAGCACCGATCTTATAGGGCAGGAAATCAATTACAGGCAGAACATTATAGGTGTATAAACCGAAGCCTAGCGATAATATCGTTACCGCAACTGCAAGATTACGCTGACTGGATGCTTTCTTAACTAAAGGCTCAATTGCATTTTTATTAATGAAAATAATCAAAATCAATACCAATAAAATCAAATCTTTAGTAAAAGATTGCCATGGTGTTAGTGGAATGGCATCGCCAAAGCAACCACAGCTGGTTACTACTTTAAATGCTGCTGAAATGAAGGTTAATAACGTGAAGAATATGATTAAAAGCAATAAACCCCAAGCTACCTTTTTACTCCAAAAGCCTAAGATGAGCAGTGCACCCAATACAATTTCCAACGTACAGAGCAAAATGGCTATGCCTGTTGCCGCCGGACTTAAAAAGTTAAGGTGAAAAACCTCGAAATATTCTTGCAGTTTATACCCAAATCCTAGCGGATCGTTCGCCTTAATTAATCCTGAAAAGATAAATAATGCACCTACAAAAAATCGGGAAAAGCTTAGAAGTATATTTCTCATTAGTATTATATATTAAAATGCATTGGCTTCACGAAAGCTGGTTTTATTAAAATAACCATGAATTACTTAACACCTAACTTAATCAGTGCGAATACAGCATAGTTAAGCATGTCTTGATAGTTGGCTTTAACGCCTTCAGAAGCTAAAGTTTCTCCATCATTATCTTCAATCTGTTTCACCCGAAAAACTTTCATTAAAATCAGATCAGTTAAAGAACTGATCCGCATATCACGCCAGGCCTCGCCATAATCATGGTTTTTCGCAAACATTAATTCTTTGGTTTCTGTTATCTTTTCCTCAAATAAACTGGCAACCTGTTCAAATGGAAGTTCATATGGGTCGGCCTCACTTAACTCGAGTTGAATCATCGCAATTGCACAATAGTTAATGATACCAATATACTCTGAAACAATTCCTTCACCAACCATACTTACCTTTTTCTCTTCCAGTGTCCGAATGCGTTGTGCCTTTATAAAAATCTGATCGGTGATGGAGCGTGGCCTTAAAATACGCCAGGCTGTTCCATAATCTTTTGTTTTTTTAAGAAACAATGATCTGCAAACTGCAATCACTTCATCAAATTCTACAGCGGTATTTGTTGGTATCAAAGCCAATATAATTAAGTTTTAGTGTATTTTTGTCTTGAAAAAACAAAAGCTAAAGATACATTTTTATAGCGAAACTCAAATCCCGAAAGGGCTTACCATGGCAGAAAAAAACTTTTTTGAACCCAAACAAAGTATCAACATTAAGGGAAGATTTCTTGATTTAAGCTCACCAAAAGTGATGGCTATCCTGAACATTACGCCAGATTCTTTCTACAGTAACAGTAGAATAAAGTCTGTCGATGAAGCTTTGGTTAAAACCGAACGCTTTTTAAGCGATGGCGCCACCTTTATCGATATTGGCGGCTATTCTTCCAGGCCTGGCGCCACTGACATTTCTCAAAACGAGGAAGCTGACCGACTGATTCCCGTGATAGAAAGCATCATGGAAGAATTTCCGGAAACGATTATTTCAGTTGATACGTTCCGGGCGGGCGTTGCAAAAGATGCCATACTGGCTGGCGCCCATATCATCAACGATATTTCGGCCGGAGAGATCGACGAAGGAATGTTTGAAACCGTTGCGAACTTGCAGGTACCCTACATCATGATGCACATACAGGGCACTCCGCAAAACATGCATAAAAACCCCTCCTATGAAAATGTCACACTCGAGGTGATTGATTATCTGGCAAAAAAAGTTGCCAAATTAAAAGGACTGCATATCCACGACATCATTATTGACCCTGGTTTTGGCTTTGGGAAAACCATCGAACATAATTACGAGTTACTAAATCAACTCGATGCTTTCAAAATATTTAAGCTTCCGGTTCTGGTAGGTTTCTCCCGGAAAGGAATGATCTATAAAACACTCAACACCACCGCCAATGAAGCATTGAATGGCACGACCATTTTAAATACTGTTGCTTTGCAAAAAGGTGCCGGTATATTGCGGGTTCATGATGTTAAAGAAGCTATTGAATGTATCGAATTGTTAAAAAGGCTAAAGGGCTAATTGTTTTATCCGGATTATTATCAATTAAATACTTTAAACTTATTTTCATAAATTGCCCTAAATGAAAGGTTTTGATTTCGATTTTCTTAAAATATCTGTAACAGATGTAGTAGACATTGTGCTGGTTGCCCTATTAATCTATTATGTTTATACCCTTATCCGCAATACGCTTGCTGTAAACCTGCTGGTAGGCATGTTCATTATTACGATATTTTATTGGGTTGTAAAAGGCCTGCACATGGAATTGCTTACGACCATCATAGAGAAATTTATGAGTGTAGGAATCATTGCCCTGATCGTAATCTTCCATCCCGAAATCAGAAGGTTTTTGTTAATGATTGGAAAAAATGCGTTTTTACAAAAAAACAAGGCTTGGTGGGGTTATCTGTTCGGAAGAAAGGAGATTGAAAGAAACAACCTTACCCGTATTAAGCCAATTATAGATGCTTGTAAAACGATGAAGAAGACCAGAACCGGTGCACTTATTGTTTTTGTTAAGTTTTATGATGAACAATTTTTTGCGAACAGCTGTGAAGTAGTGGATGCCAAAATCTCGAAACGTCTATTAGAAAGTATCTTTCAAAAAAATAGTCCGTTGCACGATGGTGCAGTAGTGATATCAGAAAATAAGATTAAAAGTGCCAGTTGTATTCTACCCTTAACAGATAATGATCAGCTGCCTTCGCAGTTTGGATTAAGACACCGTGCTGGTATTGGTGTTTCTGAAACTACAGATGCTGTTGCAGTGATTATTTCAGAAGAAACAGGTGAAATATCTTATGCTAAACAAGGTCGGGTAAGAATGAATGTATCGTTCGGCGAGCTAGAGAAATTGCTTAATAAAGACTTTTAGAAGCGTTTAAGAGCAAGGATGAAAGATTAAGGAACAAAGAGCAAGGATTAAGGAGCAAGGAACAAGGAACAAAGAGCAAGGATTAAGGAGCAAAGATTAAAGAACAAGGGTTGTAGACATCATATCTTTAATCCTTGCTCTTTGTTCTTTTACCGTTCTCCCAAACTAGCAGTATTGCTCGAAAGCACCAATCAGGTTATCAGCTATCATTTGTGCTGGCCTGCCTTCAATTTGATGACGTTCGATCATATGAACCAATTTACCATCTTTAAAAAGCGCCATTGCTGGTGATGATGGAGGAAAAGGCATCATATAGCTTCTTGCTTTATCTACAGCTTCTTTTTCCATACCTGCGAAAACAGTTACCAATTTATTAGGGTGTTTTTCATGTGCTGCTGCAGCTCTGGCTGCCGGACGAGCGTTTGCTGCCGCGCAACCACATACCGAATTTACAACAACCAATACAGTTCCTTCGCCTTTAATAGCCTGGTCTACCTCTTCTGCATTTTTTAATTCTTCAAAACCTACGTTAGTTAATTCCTTACGCATTGGTTCTACTAAATATTCTGGATACATTATTGTTAATTTTTATTTACAATTTGAATAATACAAAAATAAGAAAATCGGATGGCATGCGTCATCCGATTTATATTTTTTAGGTAAAATTAGCAAGCTGTTTATTGAATTCCTTTAAAGAATTGATCGTAAGCTGCCGGGTGTGTAATTGCACCTACCACAACTAAGATTACGAGAATAATAAATACAACGCTTAATATAGTTGCGATCATTCCGCAAATCTTCCCTGCTTTAGCATTTTTATAGGATGATTCTGTGTAAAGAGTTGGATTTAGCTCATATTTTTTAATATCCCCTGCACCTAATATCCAGGCAATAATTCCGAAAATCAAACCGAATATTCCGTAAAAACAGCAGGCAGGAATGGCTATAATGCCGAGAACCAATGCCGCTGTAGCATTCGGTAAATTCTGGTGCCCCATGCCACCACCAAATTGGCCAAATGGTGGGTTTTGTTGAAATGGTGGAGGTGTTGTAAAACCCGTATTCCCGGCATTTGCTTCAGGTATTTCTGGTTTATTTAAATTGATGGGTTGGTTTTCCTGAGGTCTTTCTTGTTCTTCTGACATAATTTAGATGATAAGTTGGTAAGTGTATATTTTATAAATATAATTGATTAAGATAATTACTGCAATAGCAGCAACAGTGATTTTAATAATCTGTGCCCCAAATTTGAAGTCATATTTGATATGCACGAGCATAAAAATCAAAACAAATAAAAATGGAATTGTTGCTGGATATAATTTCAAAGATTCTAAAAAGTTTCCCTTAAGTAAAGCGATTACAGACCTTTGAAATCCACAACCTGGGCAATCTATCCCAAAATGCGACTTAAAAGGGCAGGTAAACAGGTGATGGTTCAGCCAATCAAGAAAACTAGATGGTGCTGCCATCAATATCAATAATTTGTATCTGACTATCTTTCCATTCTTTATATTTATCAAGATCTTTAATCACCTGTTTATAAACCAGATTAAGAATAAAAATATCATCTATAAATCCCAGAAATGGGACAAAATCGGGAATGACATCTATCGGCGACAAAAAATAAATTAGTCCACCTAAAATAGCTACAATAGACCTTTTAGGGATTTCGGTATAATCACCATTTACATAATCTTTTGCTACGCCAAACAACAGAACCATCTTAGCCCAAACACCATCCAAGGCGCCTTTGTTGGTAATAGCCTTGCCTAAAGCATCTTTAATGGTTTTATTAGCTTTCGATTTATCGTTCAATATTTCGGTTGCCCTATTCTCAGATTTCCGGAAGAAATCCAATATTTTTCGTCTATTCAACTTCATGCTAAATGCCTTACAAATTAACGGCCAAAAGTGTCATAATTATCTTCCGCATGCTTGGTAACGTGATCCAGTCACTTAAGGTTTTTATTTTCGATGGTAGTTAAATAGAAATTTTGATCATTTCCAAAATATCATCTACATATTTTCGCTCGTTTGCTAAACGAGGAACCTTGTGCTGACCACCCAACTTATCTTTCGCTTTTAGCCAATTGTAAAAGGTATTTGCTGGTGCATTATGTACGATCGGTCTGCACAGCGCCATGTCTTTAAAACGCTTGGCATCGTAATCTGAGTTAATCTCCCGTAAGGTGTTGTCCATTACATCGATAAATTTTTCAAAATCCTCAGGTTGTTTATCAAACTCGATGATCCATTCATGCCCACCCGCTTTTTCGCCGGCAAAATAAATGGGCCCAGCAGTATAATCTTTAATTTCTGCGCCAGTTTCCTGACAAGCTTTTTTCAATGCCTGCTCTGCATTATCAATAATCACTTCTTCTCCAAAGGCATTGATGAAGTGTTTGGTACGGCCGGTAATTTTTATGCGATACGGTGAGAGCGATGTAAACTGAATGGTATCGCCGATCATGTAGCGCCATAAACCGCCGTTTGTAGAAATCACGATGGCGTAGTTTTTATGAAGTTCTACCTCTCCTAATAATAAGGCTTTCGGATTTTCTTCCCCAATATTTTCCATTGGGATAAATTCGTAGAAGATTCCATAATCTAACATCAACAGCATTTCTTCAGAATTATCCTGATCTTGAATCCCGAAAAAGCCTTCAGAAGCATTATAAGTTTCCAGATAATACATATCTGATGAAGGGATAAGCTGCTTAAATTGTTCGCGGTATGGTGCAAAATTCACCGCCCCGTGAATGTAAACTTCCAGGTTTGGCCAAACCTCTAATAAATTATTTTTGCCCGTAAGTTCCAGAACTTTTTTAGCCAAAACGATTGTCCAAGTTGGCACTCCAGAAATGCTGGTCACGTTTTCCTGAATAGTGGCTTCTGCCATCCTATCCATTTTAATTTCGTAATTATCCATCAAAGCGATAGACATATCAGGCGTGCGGTAAAACTCTGCCCAGATGGGTAAATTTTTGATCAGCACCGCTGATAAATCGCCATAAAAGCAATCTTCATTGAGTTGATTTACCTGGTGGCTTCCACCTAACACCAAACCTTTTCCGGTAAACATCTGGTTATCCGGTCGGTTATTACAATAAATGGAAAGCATATCTTTGCCCCCCTTGAAATGACATTCTTCTAAAGATTCTTTGGAAACGGGTATAAATTTACTTCTGTCACTCGTGGTCCCCGATGATTTTGCAAACCATTTAATGTCTGATGGCCACAAAATATTCTGTTCGCCAGCCAGCATCCTTTCTATATACGGCTTAAGGGTATCGTAATTTTGGATAGGAACACGTTCCTGATATTGTTGAGGCGTGAGGATAGATTTATAATCATACATTTTACCCCACTCCGTATTCTCTGCACTATCAATTAAATTATGAAACCATTCCTGCTGCACATCATGGGGATATTTCATAAAAAGCTCGATCTGATGGATCCGCTTCTTCATCAGCCAGGTAAAAATCGAATTTACAATCGCCATGCTCTGTAATTAAATATCAAATTTTTTGCGTTTCAATACAAAGTTTGATCCCAGATAAACTTTCCGAACCATTTCATTCTCTGCTAGAACCTCCGGCACACCTTGTTCAAGAATTTTCCCTTCGAAAAGCAGATAGGCTCTATCGGTAATGGAAAGCGTTTCCTGCACATTGTGATCGGTAATTAGAATACCAATGTTTTTATGTTTTAGTTTTGCTACGATGCTTTGAATTTCTTCCACTGCAATCGGATCTACTCCCGCAAATGGTTCATCTAACAAGATAAAACTAGGGTTTGCAGCCAGCGCACGGGCAATCTCAGTTCTCCTACGTTCCCCTCCTGACAACAGGTCACCACGGTTTTTACGAACTTTATGCAAACTAAACTCATTAATAAGCTCTTCTAGTTTATCCTTTTGCTCTTCTTTACTGAGATTGCTCATTTCCAGAATGGCCAGAATATTATCTTCAACGGTAAGCTTTCTAAATACAGATGCTTCCTGAGCCAGATAGCCGATGCCTTTTTGCGCCCTGCGGTACATAGCATCTTGCGTGATATCTTCATCTTCCAGAAAAATCCGTCCTTCATTTGGCTTAATCAAACCCACAATCATGTAAAATGAAGTCGTCTTACCAGCACCATTCGGACCTAACAAACCCACAATTTCACCCTGGCTTACGCTGAAGGATACATCATTAACAACGGTTCGCTGTTTATATTTTTTAACCAGATTTTCGGCTCGTAATATCATTCATATTTATTTATGGAGAAAAGAACAAAGATCATGGATTAAAGACTGAGCAGTTAAGCTTTTATATTTGCTCTTTATTCTTTGCTCTTTACTCTTTGTTCCTTACTCTTTGCTCCTTATTCCTTTATCCTTACTCTTTTATCTTAATTCCTTTTATATTTAACTGTAGTCGGCGTTTTTCCCGCCAAACATTTTCTTCAATTGTATAACAAACAGAAAATGGCACCTTTGGTTGTAAAAGATTCTGAAATTCTCCCAAGCCAAATGCAATACATTCAAAAGTAGGCGAATTTTGTTGTTTTATATTAATTTTTAAATGATTTGCACCCACAGCCATTGGCAAACGATCTAAATACACCTGGCTTGATACAAATACAGGAGATAAATTTTCTGGTCCGAAAGGGCCCATTTGCGATAAAACCCTAAAGAATTTACCATCAATTTGTGCCAATTCAATTTCAGCATCTATTTTAATCATCGGTGTTAGCAATTCTTCAGTAATGGAGGCCGAAACAATTTCTTCAAACTTATTCGCCAAAGCTTCAACATTATGTTCCTGCATGGTTAAACCAGCTGCAAATTTATGTCCTCCAAATTGATCAAGAAGATCTGCACATCCGCTTAAAGCCTCGTACAAATCGAAACCAACCACAGAACGGCAAGACCCTGCTACATGGCCGTTAGACTTGGTAAGCACAATTGTTGGTCGGTAATATTTTTCAGTTAACCGTGACGCTACAATCCCGATAACGCCTTTATGCCAGTTTTCGTTAAAGACTACTGTCGTTTTGCGATTAATTAATATGTCGCTATCAGCAATTAAAGCCAAAGCTTCACGGGTAATATCCTGATCGTATGTTTTTCGTTCTGTATTTTTGAGATTGATAGATTCACTTTGCTCTAAAGAATTACTGTCTACCTGGCAAAGCAACATCGCCACGGCATGTTTTGCATGGTCTATTCTGCCCGCAGCATTGATTCTTGGTCCTAATGTGAATACCACATCTGTAATGGTATAATGCTCTGTTTTCCCGGAAACTTCCATCAATGCCCGCAAACCTTCACAAGGATTGGTATTCAGTTTTTTTAAGCCGTAATAAGCTAAAATTCTGTTTTCTCCCACTACCGGAACAATATCTGCCGCAATACTGACCATTACTAAATCCAGGTATTGAAGATAAGATTCGCTCGGAAGATCGTGTTTTTGCGCATAAGCCTGTGCCAGCTTAAAACCAATGCCGCAACCTGCCAATTCTTTAAATGGGTATTCGCAATCTGCTCGTTTAGGATCTAAAACTGCAACTGCTTTAGGAATTTCATCCCCTGGTAAATGGTGATCGCAAATAATGAAATCAATGCCAAAACTGTTCGCATAATCAACTTTATCTAAAGATTTTATGCCACAATCTAATGCAATAATCAGTGAAAAACCGTTTTCGTTGGCATAATCAATTCCGGCAGTAGAAATCCCATAACCTTCCAGGTAACGATCCGGGATATAATATTCTATATTTTCAGTAAGCTGCGAGAAAAAACTATAGGCAAGGGCTACAGATGTGGTTCCATCCACATCATAGTCGCCATAAATCAGAATTTTTTCGTGAGAGGATAAGGCCGTTTCTATTCTTTGAATGGCTTTATCCATATCTTTCATTAGAAAAGGATCATGTAAATGAGCCAGTTCTGGTCTGAAAAAGTATTTGGCCTGATCAAAGTCGCAAATGTTTCTTTGTACTAAAATTTGAGCTAATGATCTGTCTATATTAAGTTGTTCCGCTATGTTCTTTACCGTGTCATCATTACAAATTGATGTCGGCACCCATCTTTTTTCCATTATATTTGTTTCCGAACAGTAAATATACTTTTTTAATTTAAATCTCCATTACCTTGCAACAGGTGATGAATGCCTATAACTTTTATATTGTTAAGTATAAGATTGATTACAAATGCTTTCTAAAAATCTTTTAACCGAAATTAAAAGGAGATCAGAATTGTTAAATTCTTTGAAGCCTTTAAGTATAGAAAATCAGGCAAAGCTTGATAAGAAATTTCGTCTGGAATTTAATTTCAATTCCAATCATTTAGAAGGCAATACGCTTACTTATGGAGAGACTGAACTTTTATTAATTTTTGATCAGACTGAAGGCACACATGATTTTCGTGAATACCAGGAAATGCAGGCACATGATGTTGCTTTAAAAATGGTTCAGGAAGAAGCATCAGATCAGGAACGACCTTTAACTGAACAATTTATTCGAGGTTTAAATGCGAAGCTGTTGGTTAAACCCTTTTGGAAGGATGCCATTACAGCTGACGGACAACCAACCCGTAAACAGATCATTCCTGGAGAATATAAAAAGACACCAAATTCTGTAAGGCTGGCTAATGGAGAAATTTTTGCTTACTCTGCTCCTGAAGATGTTCAAAATGAGATCGCAGAATTAGTTACCTGGTTTAATGAAAAAAGCGGAACAGAAGATCCGGTTCTTTTGGCAGCCCTGCTTCATTATCGTTTTGTTCGCATTCATCCTTTTGATGATGGCAACGGCAGAACGGCGAGATTATTAATGAATTATGTTTTTGCTAAAAATAATCTGCCATTAGTGATTATTAAAAGTGCAGAAAAGAAAGATTACTTGGCGGCATTAAACAGAGCGGATACCGGAAATACAAATGCTTTTGTAGAATATATTGGTAACCAACTTTTGTGGAGTTTGGATTTGGGTATAAAAGCGGCAAAAGGAGAAAATATTGATGAGGATGATGATTTGGATAAAGAACTGGAGTTATTGAAACAAGAGTTAAGACAGATTCCTGATGAATTTGATAAAATAAAATCTTATCCAGAGATTATTAATATTTTAAATAAAAGTATTATCCCTTTGTACTTAAAGCTGAATTACGCTTATGATAAGCTAGCGAATTTATTTGTAAGTGCTGACTATTCCCTAGTTATTAATAGCAAAAATAAGGACGGTAATACAAAAGAAAGTGTCTATCGCAAAGACGAATTGTTATGGATGCTTTTCGAAGACGATAAAATCGATACAATTTCATTAAGATTTAGTTTCGTAGCGTTGAAAAAATCAAAAAAGCAAAAGGATATCTATCACAAGTTTGATATTGTTCTAGATAAATATCATTATAGCTTGATTGGAAATACCTTTCAGACACGCTTATTAACACTACCATATGGAAGATTTATCTCGTCGGCAGAGATGGACTTTATAATCAAATCTGTTATGAATAACATGATAGAAGAAATAAAACAGGCTACAAACCTTAAAAACTAATATACCTTGCAAGTTCACACCCTATTCGAAGGAACCTATTCGGTTGATGCAACGAAAAAATTTATTCCTTTCGATTCTGCGATTCACAGTTTCAAAGATAGACCGGCATCACTTTTCATAAATGTTCAGCCTTTTTTAGTGGAGTTGAAAAACGACCTAATCCTTTTTGATACTGGCCTGGGTTTCAGCGATGACCAGGGAGAGTTGATTTTACATAAAAATATCCGCAATGCAGGCTTTGACCCAACGGATGTAACAAAGGTTTTGATGTCGCATTTGCATTATGATCACTCTGGTGGAATGGTTCATAAACATGCAGATGGAAAAATGGAACTTAGCTTCCCCGATGCAGAATATGTAATTAACCGCGGTGAGTGGGAAACTGCGTTTAGCAGCACTTCTGATTCTTACCACACTGATATTTTTGACATTGTACAGCGCAATGCACAGTTGAAATTTGTGGAAGGCAATGGCAATTTAGACGAAAGCATTGCCTATGAATTAACAGGCGCACATTGTCCGTACCATCAGGTTTTCCTATTGACTGAAGGCAACGCTAAAGTTTTTTTTGGAGGTGATGTTTTACCCGAACCTGGTGAACTGGTTAAGAATTTTATTGCAAAGTATGATTTTGATGGCCGCAAGGCGATGGAACTCAGAAAGGAATTTGGAAAAAGAGCCGCCACAGAAAACTGGGAATGTTTATTTTACCACAGTAAAGAGCAGGCTACCGGATTTGTGGATGAAATGGAGGGAAGCTTCAAAATTAGATAGAGATAAAGCAGAAAGCCAAAAGCTTAAAGCGAAAAGCCACCAACGATCAACGAAAAATGACTTGAAAGCGGAAAGACTAAAGCTTAAAGCGAAAAGCCATAAAGGAAGACGATCAACGAAAAACGATTTACATAGAAAAGGTCTCGACAAATGTTGAGACCTTTTCTATGTGCGTAAAGTTATTCTTTCTAGAAAAACTTCAATGCTTATTTCTTAGCTACTAATTTTACAGCGATTTCGAAGTTATCATCAATTGCTTTGTCGCCAATGCTATCAAAGAATGATTTTGAACCGTAACGGATATCATATTTAGTTCTATCTACAGTGATTTTTCCTGCTAAAGCAGAAACAGTACCATCAGTATTTACAGAAATAGTTGCAGGAAAAGTTACTGGTTTGGTAATACCTTTAATTGTCAAATTACCTGTTACATTGTTACCAGCAACCTTAGTAATTACGAAAGTTGAAGTTGGGAATTTAGCTGTTCCGAAAAAGTCATCTGCTTTTAAGTGACCTTCTAATTTCGCACTACCATCTGCATCTTTGATAGAATTCATATCAATAGTGAAAGTTCCACCAGTTACTTTTTTACCATCAACATTTAATGTTCCTGATTGTAAAGCAATTGTTCCGTTGTGGGAACCTGTAACTTTTTTACCAATCCAGGTGATGGTAGATTTTGCCGGATCAACAGTATAGGCTACTGGTTTAACCGGGTTTTTAAAAGCTGACAATGATACCACTGCTACTAATAAAAAAATTGAAGCGATTTTTAATTTCATGTTTGGTTTTTTTTAATTGTGATACAAAGATATAACTCAGGCACATCCTTTATTATTGATCTATGTTAACTTTTTCAAAAGTAATAGATTTATTTAAAATCATTCTATGGACAGCATAATATTGTGTTGGTTTAATTTCGCTTCAAGTTATTTTTTTTCAAATGCTTTCAAAGCCAGTCCTGCAATATCTTTAACCACTTGCGTAGGCGAATTACAATCGCAATTACTTAGTCCAAGAACATAAATATCCAGATCAGGGATGTATACACCCATCGTTTTAAATCCAAAAATACTCCCACCATGTTCTCTTGTTGCAACCCCGTCTATATCTTTTAAGTGCCAGCCATAGCCATAAGTAAATTTTTCGCCACTATTCAATTTATAGCTGGCAAATGCCTTTTTAATAGTTGCTGATTTAAGGAGTAGTTGATTGTTCAAGGCATTTTGCCAGATAAGCATATCATCAACTGTAGACATTAAAGCACCAGAAGAAAATGGAATACTAAAATCGTTTTTGTTGTGCAATCTGATTCAGCGATTTCATTTTAGTAAAATCTTTTATGCCTGAAGTATGCGTGAGTAGCTGATGAATAGTAATCTAATTTCCCATAGGATAATCCGGAATGTAGGTTGAAATAGGCGCCTGTAAATTTATTTTTCCTTGTTCAGTCAGCATTAAGATGGCAACCGCTGTAAATTGTTTGGTCATCGATCCTAAAAGATTCTTTTCATTTAATTTTATTTGTGGTATCAGACAACATTTCTTAATCTTGGGTTACAATAAATACTAATGTAGTTGATATTGCATTGCATGAAGCGTCGTCATCTGATAAATATATACTTCATGCCAATATTATCCGTGACTGAATAGATAATCTTTTAAATTGAACAGATGAATAAACAGGTAAAATCTATCCGCCCCTTTATTGGAGCTAAAGACTTCGAAATAGCAAGAAGCTTCTATAGGGATTTAGGCTTTGAGGAAATGACCTTAGGCGATCAGATGTCGGTTTTTACAATGGGCAATCTGTCTTTTTATTTACAAAATGCTTATGTAAAAGATTGGGTGGATAACACCATGATTTTTATGGAAGTACAGGATGTAAACCAATTCTATAAGGACTTGCAGGCTTTAGATTTGCAGAATAAATATGAAAATGTGAGATTAAGTCCTGTTCGGAAAGAAGACTGGGGAAGCGAATGTTTTCTTCATGATCCCTCAGGGATTTTATGGCATTTTGGGGAGTTTAAATAATTAACTGCGGGGAATAAGATCGTGCACACTGCGCATATTCGTCTGATGGTTATCGCGTAAGCAAAAAAAAATCTGCAAGTTTTATGAAAATGAATTCACAAAACTTGCAGATGATTTTTTAAAAAGAGATTGCTCCGTGCGGCAGCAACAACGCAGTTGGTTTTGGCTTTGAAAAACTAAACCTTTAACGACTCTGCCCTTCTACCATTGGCCTTGCTTAAGGAACAATTTCTTCCAAATAACTCTCTACTGGCGGACAAGCACAAATTAATGAGCGATCGCCATGGCTATCATTCACACGACCAACTGATGGCCAGAACTTGCGCTCTAGCACGTACGGAAGTGGGAATGCAGCTGTTTGACGGCTGTAAGCATGCTCCCAATTATCAGTCGTAATTACAGCAACCGTATGAGGTGCATTTTTAAGCGGGTTATCTATCTTATCGAAAGTTAAATTCTCTACCTGAGAAATTTCTGTTTTAATCGCAATTAAAGCATCACAGAAACGATCCAATTCGTGTTTCGGCTCAGACTCTGTAGGCTCTACCATTAACGTTCCAGCAACCGGGAATGAAACTGTTGGCGCGTGGAAACCATAATCCATTAAACGTTTTGCAATATCCACTACTTCGATTCCGAAAGCTTTGAATGAGCGGCAATCTAAAATCATTTCGTGTGCGCAACGACCTTGAGCACCTGAATAAAGCACCGGATAATGCTGTTCTAAACGGGCTTTCATGTAATTCGCGTTCAAGATGGCATATTTAGTAGCGTTGGTTAAGCCTTCCGCACCCATCATGGCAATATAAGCATGAGAAATAATTAAAATCGAAGCCGAACCCCAAGGCGCAGATGATACTGCAGAGATTGATTTTCCTTTATCAATGTCAACCACAGCATGACCTGGAAGATAAGGAACCAAATGTTTCGCCACACCAATTGGGCCCATACCAGGACCACCACCACCATGAGGAATACAGAAGGTTTTGTGTAAGTTTAAGTGACACACATCAGCACCAATGTTTGCAGGACTTGTTAAACCAACCTGCGCATTCATATTCGCTCCATCCATGTAAACCTGTCCGCCGTTAGCGTGGATAGTTTCACAAATTTCGATAATGCTTTCTTCGAATACACCATGGGTTGATGGATAAGTAACCATCAAACATGATAGATTGTCTTTATGTAATTCTGCTTTTGCTTTTAAATCTTCTACGTCAATGTTTCCATTTTCCAACGATTTAACCACAACAATTTTCATATCGGCCATTGCCGCAGAAGCAGGATTTGTACCGTGAGCAGATGCAGGAATCAAGGCCACATTACGGTGGAAATCTCCTCTATCCTGATGATAAGCACGAATAACCATTAAACCAGCGTACTCGCCTTGCGCTCCAGCATTTGGCTGTAAACTCATGGCAGCAAAACCGGTAATTTCGCTTAACCACTTATCCAGCTCATTGAAAACGGAATAGTAACCCAATACCTGATCGGCTGGTGCAAATGGGTGAACGCGACCGAAGTGAGACCAGGTAACCGGAATCATTTCTGCAGTTGCATTTAATTTCATGGTACAACTACCCAAAGCAATCATCGAGTGGCAAAGCGATAAATCTTTTGCTTCTAATGATTTGATATAACGCAACATTTCGTGTTCTGAATGATGCGAATTAAAAATTGGGTGCGTTAAATAAGCTGAAGTACGTTGTAAAGCATCCGGAATAACGGTTTCAACATTTTCAATTACTTCAACCTGATCAGCCGCTATTGCTTTTACTTTAGCGAAGATTTTAGCAATTAAGGCTACATCTGCAAAAGTGGTGGTTTCATCAATAGAAATGGTGGCTACATTACCAACATAATTTAAATTAATTTCGTTATCAATACAACCCGACTGGATGCCACCTTTTAAATCGCCCAAATCGAAACGAATGGTATCAAAATAAGCAGAATTTAATTGCTCAAAGCCTAGGCTTTTTAAAGTTGAGGCTAAGCTGATCGCCAAACCATGTGTACGTTCAGCTATCGCTTTTAATCCTTTCGGGCCATGATAAGCAGCATAAAAACCAGCCATAATAGCCAACAAAGCCTGAGCTGTACAAATATTTGAAGTTGCTTTATCTCTGCGGATGTGTTGCTCGCGGGTTTGCAAAGCCATACGCAGGGCATAATCGCCATGACTATCGATAGTTACGCCAATAATCCGACCTGGGATTGAACGCTTGTATTCTTCTTTAGTTGCGAAAAATGCAGCATGCGGGCCACCGAAACCCATCGGAATACCGAAACGTTGAGTAGTTCCCACTACTATATCTGCACCCCATTCGCCCGGAGGTGTTAATAAGGTTAAGCTTAAAATATCTGCAGCAACTGTTAATTTAATATTCTGATTGTGCAATTCTGAAGCAAAGTTCTTATAATCAAAAACCTCTCCATTACTTGCCGGATACTGAACGATTGCACCGAAGAAATCTTCTTTGGCAACAAAATCCAAGTGACTTCCAATCACTAATTCGATACCGTAAGGATTAGCACGGGTTTTTAAAATATCAATGGTTTGTGCAAAAAGTAATTCAGAAACAAAGAATTTTTTAGCTGCCTGATTTTTCCGCGTACTGTATTGCATAAACATGGCTTCAGCCGCAGCAGTACCTTCATCTAAGAGAGATGCGTTGGCTATTTCCATTCCAGTTAAATCAATCACCATGGTTTGGAAATTTAACAAAGCCTGTAAACGGCCTTGCGCAATCTCTGCCTGATAAGGCGTGTATTGCGTATACCATCCCGGATTTTCAAATACATTACGCAAAATTACACCTGGCGTAATGGTGTCGTAGTAACCTTGACCGATAAAGCTTTTGAAGACTTTATTTAACAATGAAGTTTGTTTTAAAGCACCAAGATATTCAGTTTCTGACTTCGCTGCAGGCAAATTTAACGGTTGTTTTAACCTGATGGTTGCCGGAACTGTTTGTTCAATCAGCTCGTCAATCGAGTTTACGCCAACAACTTCCAACATTTCAGCTGTATCTGCCTCATTTGGTGCAATATGACGATTTTGAAAATCTTCCTTGTAATGGATATTTAAGCTCATGCGGTATGAATAATAAATTTCCCGCAAAGGTAACAAAAAGGCAAGCATCTTTAAGCATGAAAAGCACTTCCAATCGTCATATTTTCGTAGCTAAAAAACAGATAAAATCTACGTTTTTAGTAGGATAAGCTAATTTTTTAAGGTTTTATAAGTCATCGGATGAATATTGGCAACATGTTTTTATTAATCCAACGAGTATAAGTTGAGTTTTCACAATTAGTATGTTACAAAGCGGATAAATTGCAATTCGAAAACATAGTCAATTTTAGTAGCTTTGAACACCATTTCAATTAGTCGTTTAATGCCAAAAAATCAAAATAAGGTTGCTTTATTAGTTCATGCCTGCGATCGATATGAATTTCTTTATAAAGGCTTTGATATCTTCTTTTCTAAAAACTGGGATTTTAAAATTCCATGCACCTATTATTTTGCAACAGAGGTTAAAGATGCAACGGTAAATGGCTTTCAGAATATCAAATCTGGCAAAGGGGAATGGGCAGACCGATTGGCTGCCTTGCTAAATGGCATAGAAGAAGAATATGTGCTCTATTTTCAGGAAGATATGTGGTTAAGCAAACCGGTAAATCCTGATTTTTTTAAGCAATTATTCAATTTTGCAAAACAGCACGACTGTAAGCAAATCAAACTTCATAGCTCCGGTGTATATAAAACATTAGCAACTGATGAATTTATTGAAGGTTTCAACATCGCCTCAATAGATAATAATACTTCAGATTTTTTGATGTCGCACCAGGTCACCCTCTGGAAAAAGGATTTTCTCCGGGCGCAGCTTTACAAGAAAGAACACCCATGGCGAAATGAGCGGAAAGGTACAAAGCGCTTAAAGAAACTCAATCCTTTGATTCATCATGTAGACTACTTTGCGGAAAATGGTTCGCAGGAAATTAATCAGAATAATAAAACTATTAAACGAAGCGAATACTTTGCGGTTTCATTTAACAGTACATTGAACAATAATGTTCCGCAATTTATTAAGGAGTTAAATTCTGGAAAAAAGGAGGATAAAAATTATGCAGCCGAACTGCAAAATCATTACGACAATTCGTTGACTCACGATGGTAAAGCCAGACCTAAAAAAACTGACTTATTTAAAAGAATAAAAACCTGGTTTCTGAAAAAGAAAGATTAGCAGTATTCAGCCCATCTTTCTTTAATCAATATTACTTTTGTACTCTCCAACCTTCTGCTTTATCTAACTTCAACTTATAGGTTTTGGTAATGAAATTGCTGTTTTTACTGGCTTCTTTATCGAAAGGTTCAAAATCAGTTGTTACCATCTTTAAAGAAACGGTCACCTTAGCCGTGCTGGAGTTTACCTGTTCAAAATTGACTGGTTTTTCGTCGGCTAAAACGTAAGTTACGGCTTTAACTGTTGCCCGGTCTGCATCTTGTTTTAATACCAGCGGACTTGCTTTATCTGTTAAATTAATCTGATAAACAAAACTGCTGTCTTTAGAAAGAAATTTCTTTTTTGCTTCTTTTAAATTTAGGGTAACGAGCCCTTTGCTAGCTAATGATTTATATTTTCCGAGCTCAAACATTTCGCTTGTGCTGTTAAATTTTATTTCACCAAATTTGAACCGGATGGTTTTATATTCAGGATTTGCGTTTAAATAATCCGTAATTACTTCACCCGCTTCATCTTGATTGATCGTAACTTTCGTTTTACATCCGGCAAAGCCGATTATAAGAAAAGACAAAATATAAATAGTAAGTTTTTTCATGTTGATTGCATTATGCTTTTTTAAAGGTATTTAATTTTAGTTTAACCGCAAAGAAAGCAAAGTGTTTCGAAGAGGGGGAAAAGATTAAGGGGTTTAACCGCAAAGATGCAAAGTGTTTCGCAAAGGAAGAAATTGAAGAAGGTCGACTGAAAAGGATGCAAGATATATCACAAAGAAGAAGAGAAAAGTGGCTTTAACAATATTTTTTTCTTAGTGGCTTCTGTGCGTTTCTTCTCTATATACTCCGTGGTTACTTTTCTTATCTTTTTAACCCCTGTCTTAGCGATCTTTGCGGTAA
This sequence comes from Pedobacter sp. CFBP9032, assembly GCF_034045265.1. Taxonomy (NCBI): domain Bacteria; kingdom Pseudomonadati; phylum Bacteroidota; class Sphingobacteriia; order Sphingobacteriales; family Sphingobacteriaceae; genus Pedobacter; species Pedobacter sp. CFBP9032. Next base: position 54,379 of record NZ_JAXCWE010000017.1, read on the forward strand.
ACTTCAATTGCGGTTAAGCCCTTCCCCTATCTCCTTTTCAAATACTTCAAATTTGGAAGTACCATCGCTGATAAGATAACGGCCACACCCACCCACCGTAAAAAAGAAACCTGCTCCTGCAATACAAAGCCAGCCATCATTACGGCAACAGGCAGTTCTGCAGCACTCAAGATAGAGCTCACGGCCGTTCCAATTCTCGGCACACCTTCTGCATAAAAGAGCGGCGGAATTACCGTTCCAAAAACGGCGATGATCAAACCCCATTTTAACAAACTACCTTCTAAGGCACCGTTAATTAAAAATGCAGGCGGGAAAATTATAAAAATCAAAATACAAGCGCCAGTAATCATCAATGCACTTTTCTTCAACGGCGGATATTCATTACCAATTCGGCCACTAAGCATTAAAAAGCCGGCATAACATAATGCCGCCAGTAAGCCGAAACCTATTCCTGTAAGGTTGATTTCTGAAATATTGGTTTCAACCATTCCACTAGCCAAAACTGTTCCACCTAGAACCAATAAAATTGCCGCCAACTGTATCCCTGAAGGTTTTTTCTTGAAAATCAAAAACTCAAGTAAAATACTTATCCAGATAAACTGCATCAGCAAAATAATGGCAACAGAATTAGGCACCAGTTTAACACACTGATAGTAAAAAATGCTAACAAAACCTGTACACGTTCCAGCAAGCACCATTTTCCACCAGGGTGTAACAATTTTAATCTCTTTAGCTTTGTAAGCTGCAGTTCTACTTTGAAAGAAAAATAAAACCCATAAAATAACCGCACCAAAAAAAGCCTGTGCACCAGTTACATCACCTAAAGTATAACCTTCATGATAAGCTAGTTTTACAAAAGTAGAGAGAATGCCAAAACTGCAGGCACCAAAAAAAACAAGGAGAATTCCTTTTAACATTGAAGTAGTATCAAGTATTTAGTAGCGAGTAAATAATAAGTATTAAGTATATAGTATCAGGTAGCAAGATTAGATAGCAGGATCATGTAGCAGAATCAGGTAGCAAGATTTATTGCCTTAACATTGCGAAATGAAAAGTTAGTTCGGTATAATTAATACAAAGGGAACTTTGGTCTTTCGGCTTTAATCTTTCAGCTCACCTAAGAAAGCTGTTGTAAATATTTCTGAATCGTAGTTTCCAATCCCTGGTAAAGCGCATCACTTATTAAAGCATGACCAATAGAAACCTCCAACAAACCTGGAATACTTTGAGCAAAATAATGAAGGTTATGCAAATCCAAGTCATGCCCTGCGTTAATCCCCAAGCCTAACTTATTGGCATGATGTGCTGCTGCAACATAATTTACAATTGCTTTTTCACGATCTGCATCATAATTATGGGCATAAGCTTCAGTGTATAACTCAATTCTATCTGTTCCGGTTTCTACAGCACCTTCTACCATTTCAACTACAGGGTCTACGAAGATCGAAACCCTAATGCCTTCCTTTTGGAAAACGCCAACCATTTCTTTTAGATAGTCTTTATGTTTAAGGGTATCCCAACCATGATTGGAGGTGATCTGACCTTCGGCATCTGGCACTAAAGTAACCTGAGCAGGTTTATTTGCCAGCACCAGGTCAACAAATTTATCTTCGCGGCAATTGCCTTCAATGTTAAATTCTGTTGCAATTACAGCTTTCAGATCGTACACATCCTGATACCTGATGTGACGCTCATCCGGGCGTGGATGCACCGTAATTCCTTGTGCACCGAAACGTTCGCAATCTAACGCAACTTTAACTAAATCAGGATTATTACCTCCACGACTGTTGCGAAGCGTAGCAATTTTATTGATGTTAACCGATAACTTTGTCATGCCTCAAAGATAAGGCTTTGCCTTTGTTAATCGGAAACGTTGAGGAAATTTGACTTTTTTTTGCTCATATTTGTTCGAATTAAAATGAATTTAAAGGACACAACACTATATAAACTCCTGATCGTTTTACTTGCGTTGGCAAGTATCCCTGCGTTATTTGGAAGCGTAATGGAACCTGATGGCGCATTGTATGCATCGATGTCGAAGAACATTATCATTTTCCAGGATTGGTTTAACCTTTACGGCCGCGGTGCAGACTGGTTAGACAAACCCCATTTAACTTTCTGGATTACGGCGGCATCGTTTAAAATATTTGGGATCACAGCATTTGCCTATAAATTACCTTCTTTTCTGTTTGGATTACTAGGCGCCTGGTATCTCTATAAATTAGCCAAAGATATTTACGATGAAAAAACCGGATTAATCTCTTCGGTGATCTTTTTAAGTGCGCTTCACATCATCACTTCAACCTTCGATGTTCGGGCAGAAATTTACATTACCACCTTCACCCTTGCCTCCATCTATCATTATTATAAGGCACACCAAGGCTCATTTTGGCACATTGTTGCAGGATCATTTTTTGCCGCCTGCGCTATCTTAATCAAAGGTATTTTTGTGTTAATTCCGGTATTTGCTGGTTTTATCATCTACTGGTTATTCACCAAACAATATAAACAGTTGTGGCAACCTAAATGGTGGATTGCAATCGTATTGATTTTCGTTTTTATCACTCCTGAACTTTATTCGCTTTACACGCAGTTTGACCTCCATCCGGAGAAAATTGTTTTTAACAGAACAGGGGTTTCGGGTTTGAAATTTTTCTTTTGGGACAGCCAGTTTGGTCGTTTTTTTAATAACGGACCCATAAAAGGTAAAGGTGATATTTCCTTTTTTCTTCATACCACACTATGGGCTTTTTTGCCTTGGTCAATTTTATTTTACACCGCAGCCGTTAATCTTTTTAAGAAAAAAAACAGGATAGGTTTAGCGCCAGAAAGTATTATGATCTGGGCCAGTGCTGCCGTCACCTTTTTAATATTTTCGCTTTCTAAATTTCAGTTACCACATTATATTCTGATTATCTTTCCTCAGTTTTCGATCATTACCGCGCTCTATTTGAGAAAACTGGAAGGGAAAAGCCTGAAGGTTTTCTTTAATGTACAAAATGCTTTGGCCATTTTGGTTTTTGTATTACTTTCTGCTCTGAGCATAGTTTATGGCTTCGATTATCCTTATTTAATGATTGGAATGCTATTGGTAGTTTTAGCGGGCTCTTTTCTTTTATTCAAAGGAATTAAACTAGAAACCATTATTGCAAGAAATGCATTTGTTTCAGTAGGACTGATGCTCTTCCTTTTTATCTTCTTCTACCCTGCAATTTTGAAATACCAGTCTGGAAGCATTGCCGGAACGTGGTTAAAGACTAATCATCCTGCAGCGAAACCTGCTGTTTTGAATTATATTGATGCCTTTTCTTTTGATTTTTATGCATCCGGAGAAGTAAAATATCTCCATAATTATGAAGATTTAGATCAGATTAAACAAGAGCCAAATTTGGTTATTTATGTGTCTGAAGCAGAACTACCCAGATTAAAAAGTGAATACGGCGCTGAAGTTTTAAAGTCGTTTGAGTATTTCCATATCACCAAATTAACTGGCAAATTCTTAAATGCAAAAACCCGCCCTCAGGTTTTGGAACATTTCTATCTCGTTAAATTGCATTAATATGGACGTATTCTTCCGCATTATTAAATTTGGAATAACGGGCTTACTCGGAATGGCAATTGATTTCGGGGCTACCTGGTTGTTTAAAGAAAAAATAAAGGTCAATAAATATGTTGCCAATGCCATTGGCTTTTCTCTTGCGGTTACGAATAATTATCTGATTAACCGCATCTGGACTTTTCAAAGTACCAATATGCATTGGGGAACAGAGTTTGGCAAATTCCTTGTGGTGAGCTTAATTGGCTTAGGCTTAAACACTTTTATCATCTACCTTTTTCATCAACGGAAAAATGGAACGAACTTCTATGTAGCAAAGTTTTTTGCGATTGTGATCGTATTTGTATGGAACTTCCTGGCCAACATGTTATTTACCTTTAAGTAACATTTTTCCCGATAAAATAAAAGACAACAAGCCAGATTAATCCTTTAATTAAAAAGAATAAAAACCCGAGCAGGCCTACACGTTTAAACCATAACTTTATCTTTTCGTTATTCATTACCTTCTTTGGTAAAGATAAAATATTTGCACTAAATTAGAAAGATTTTAAATAAGGAAAAAATGAACGCAACAAGATTTTCACAATTGCTTTTCTTCGTTTTTCTATCGTTTTATTTCATTACTTCTGCGCAGCCGTTTAACAATATTAAAAATTATAAAACGAACTTTAATATCGCATCTAATGGCCACTCAAAATTGATTGCGATTAGAAGCTTTAGCAACAATAACCAAAAATATTTCTTATTGGTAGATCCTACAACCCTGGATACGAAAGTTGATCTGGTGAGCCGATATACTATTAATCGTTTAGCATGGCCGAATGTTCTGGCTATCTTTAAAAACAGTCCATATGTTAAATCTTTAGAAACAGCAATAGCCAAAGATTGGCAGTTACAAAATGCAGGTATTGATCATGCTATTCCGGGCGAAAGAGGTATCACGCTAACCATTGATCTTTGTCCTTCGCATAAAAGTTTAGATCGAATTATTTTCCAATCTGTTTTTGATGAATTTAATAAAATAGAACAGCCTGCCCCTTTAGCAGTTTCTGTTTCCGGCAAATGGATGTTAAAACACCAGAATGATTTAAACTGGCTGAAAAGCCTTGTAGATAAAAAAGAGATAAACATTACCTGGGTAAACCACTCTTATAATCATGAGGTCAACAGTTTGCCGCTGGCAGAGAACTTTTTATTAGCGCCAGGAACTAATCTGGAAATTGAGGTTTTAGAAAATGAAAAGCTGATGCTTAAAAATGGTTTAACACCATCCGTATTTTTTAGATTCCCGGGGCTGGTATCTGATAAAAGTATTGTAGATAAAATAACAGCCTACGGACTAATTCCAATTGGCAGTGATGCCTGGCTGGCAAAAGGGCAACAACCAAATGCAGGCAGCATTGTGCTGATTCATGGCAATGGAAACGAAGAAATTGGCGTAAAAGATTTTATTCAATTACTCAAAACCAAAGAGGCTGATGTAAAAAGCAAACAATGGTTATTGTTTGATTTAAGGCAAGGTTTGGAAAAGGAATTTGAGCGTTGATGGCTACTTATGGAAGGTTTCTAAAAATAGATCTTCTACCTTCTTTCGGGCCCAGGGCATTCTACGCAAGAAATTCAAACTCGATTTAATGCTTTGATTATTCGTGAAACAATCAATCCTGATTAAAGCACCAAGCTTTTCCCAACCATAATGAGCCTGTAAATCAGTTACAATTTTCTCGAGGTTGATACCGTGTAGTGGATTGTTCTTTTGTGTTTCTGCCATAAATTGAATAGGTAAGATAAATATTCGGTAAGTTGCACAAAGGTAAACTAAAATAGTTAACCCTCATCACCATCCAAATCAGGAGAATATTGTGCCATCCAAACTGTTGCACCACCACAATTCTCATCATTAACGCAATGTTTTAAGATGATGAAGTTATTTTCCATTAAAATTGATCTATAACTTTCTGAATGCAATGAAGCATGATGCAAATGCGCTCCGTTAATAAGTCCCCAAGCCTCACCTTCTTCAGTACCGGAAGTAAACATTAAAATTCCATTTTCCCGGAGGTGATTTGCAAATACGTTGAACATTTTATGCTGGTCAACCGCGGGTAAATGAAAGAAACTGTGCCAGGCTATAATTGCATCAAACGCTTTACCCAATTGAAGTTTGCGCATATCTTCCAACACAAAAGCGACGTCAGGAAAGTTTATTTTAGCTTGCTCCAACAACTTCACACTTGCATCTACCCCGGTTACCTCAAAACCTGCATTAATTAGATATTCCAGAATCGGTTTTCCGTTACCACAGCCCAAATCCAGTATTTTACCCTCAGCTGGAATCAGTTTGATGACCTCATCGAGATATTTCTTTTCAGATAAGCTGCTATCCCGGTTCTCTGCATACCAATCAGCAACCTTATCATAAACCTTGAAGACATTGTTTCTTTCTCGATTCTCTAATTTCATATCAACTAGGAATTTACTGCTGTTGCATCTATTTCGATAAGCATTCCCTTAAGTGCTAATCTGGCAACTGGAATTAGGGTATTTACCGGAAATTTTAAATCGGGCCAGATCTTGGTCGATTCTTCAATCAGGATTTCGTGTTTCTCCTCATTATAATCTACAATAAGTGTTGTTAGTTTCGCAATTTGATTCATTTTTAAACCTTTGCTAGCCAATGCAATTTCAATATTTTCGAATACTATTTTTACCTGCGTTCTAAAATCATCGCTCAAAACGCCGTCTGTTCTGCTGCCGCCTTGTCCGGCTACAAAAACCAATAAATCTGCCGCAGTAACCGTTGCCACATGAGAGTAAGCATGATCGCGAGGATCATAAATACCTGCCGGATTGCTTATTTCTAAAGGATTGTTTTCCATCATAATCAATTTAAACAGCGAATTTATTATTTTCAATATTCGAAAGTGTAGCGAAATTGCAATAAACAAAAAGACTTATAACCAAAAATGCCACACTAGGCTTTAGCAATGCTCAAATTCAGAACATTTGCTACAAGCCTGGTGTGACAAGATTTAATCTATTTACATCCGGTCTGCGCTCCCAATGAAAGGGGACTATGATCGTCTAATTCGATCCGGCAGTCCAGGTATTATTATCGGGGTTGCTATCCGGTAAAACTTTATCTGGATCTAAGGTAACCGATACAACCTCTTCTGTTGTTGGATAGTTTACTATCCAGGTAGAATTTTTCATCCAAACATCTACAGGAAGTTTAATAACATCTGTTTTGCCGCTTTTCGTTTTCACCTGAAGGATGATAGGCATTGGCATTTTCTCCAGGTTTAATACCTTGATGTTATAAGCACTAAGTTTGCCATCAGTTTTAACATCTTGTACATCAGCAATTGCCTGATCCATCTTCCAGCTGTTTAAAAACCAGCTTCTCCAGAACCATGCTAAGTCTTCACCTGCCCCATTTTCCATCGAACGGAAGAAATCATAAGGTGTTGGATGCTTAAATGCCCAGTTTTTGATGTATTGACGGAAGGCATAATCAAAGCGATCTTCGCCCAGGATTTGATTTCTCAAAATATCCAGTCCCCACCCTGGTTTTGCATATAGGTTAATACCAATATTTGCTTCTGTCATTCCATCAGGCATTAGCATCATATTTTCATATTTTGGATTGCCAATAACTTGCTTCCCAATAGCATTCATATTTGTTGTACGCTGCGCATATTCTCCTTTATTGAAATTTTTAGAGGAAATGCCATTAATGAAAGTATTAAAGCCCTCATCCATCCAGCCAAATTTGCGCTCGTTAGAACCAACAATCATCGGGAACCAGGTATGTCCGAATTCGTGATCAATTACGCCCCATGCGCTCCCTTTTTTAGCTTTCCATCCGCAGAATACGATGCCTGGATATTCCATACCACCAATATTAGTAGCCACATTCACCGCCATCGGATACGGATATTCAAACCATTTTGTAGAATAATGTTCAATCGTTGTTTTAACATACTCCACTCCTCTTCCATAAGCATCTGTTCCATTGCTTTCTACAGGTTGTGCAGAAACAGCTAAAGATTTTTTACCACTTGGCAGGTTGATTCGGGCGGCATCTAAAACGAAAGCTTTTGAAGAAGCCCAGGCCGCATCGCGTGCATTGATAATTTTGTATTTCCAGGTTAATTTATCTTTCTCAGGACGAGATTTTGGATCAGTAACTTCAGCTTCTGAGCGGATGTGTACGGTTTCATCACTATTCTTTGCAGCATTCCACCTTTTTAACTGTTCTGGTGTGAACACTTCAGCAGGGTTTAACAATTCGCCCGAACCCATTACAATGTGACTTGCGGGAGCTGTAATCGCAAAATTAATATCTCCATATTCACAGTAAAACTCGCCGCCACCCCAATAAGGCAAGGTATTCCAGCCAATTACATCATCATACACACACATCCTTGGAAACCACTGGGCAATTGCAAAAATTTCACCGTTTTTAGTGGTCAGGTGTCCGGTTCTATCCGATCCTTCCTTAGGCACTACATAAGCATAATCTATCTTAATTGTAATTACATCGCCATTAGCACCTAAAGGCTGATCCAAACGGATTTGCATCCTCGTATCTTCTACCAAAGAAGTGAACTTTACTGCTCCTGCTTTTTTAGAAACACTTACATTTTTAATTTCGTAACCCCCATCAAATTTTTCGCCCTGTGCACCATAACGACTTTTTGATGGTGTAATCTGCTTACCCCGGGAATTTTCTTTAAAAGTATTTTGATCTAATTGTAACCATAAATATGGCAATTGATCAGGACTATTATTTTTATAAGTTAAAGTAACTGAACCTGTAACCAAATTCTGAGTTTCATCAAGATTGGCAGTGATATTATAATCTACACGGTTTTGCCAGTATTTTACTCCTGGAGCACCGTTTGCAGAACGAAATTCGTTTCCATTTTGAGTGTAGAATAATGGCCCGAAAGCATCGGCCGGATTGTAATTGGATACCGGAGTAGCCTGCTGCGCTAAAGCAGAGAATGCAGAAGCACAACTAAGCGCACATACGGCGACTAGTTTGGTTATTTTCATGTGAATAAGTTGTATTATGGGTGTAAATATAAAAAATAAGCACATATGACGACATATGTGCTTATAATGTTACCCATGAAATATTAAATCAGATTAATTCACCTTTAATTTAGGTAAATCTTGTAGCTTTTTCTGCTGAGGTGTAAGTTTTTGCCAGGCAACAAATGCTCTGGAGATATAATAATCATAACGATATGGTCTTTCGGCCTTTACTGATTCAATTGAAGGACGATAAATAACCATAAAATTCTTAAGTTCTTCTCCCTGCAATTTGGTTAATTCTGTTACCGCTTTCTCGCTAAAGTTTGCATCTATTTCTTCGAGATACATGTCTTTCTCTTCAAGTTCTGCTTCTTTTCGTTGCTGTCTCTTATATTTTCCGTAGCCCAGGTTTAAATTTAATCCTCCTACTTTATCAGTCATTCTTTTTCTCTGGAGGTTTCCGCCTGTATTTAATAAGGTATACTTTTCTGCGAGCGGGTCTTTAGCATCTGTAATCTGGCTGTTCATTCTTACCCCCCTCACATCCACATCTGCCAGGCTATTGGATTTTACCGGCAGATAAATGGTTCTGTTTAATAAATTGGTTAAGTATAACGTATCAGTGTGATAACCAACTGCGGAAAATTCAATTAAATCGCCAACCGTAGCCGGGATAGTGTATTTCCCCTCTCTGCTGGTGATGGTTGTTTTCTTACTATTCAGGTTTCGAACGGAAACGCCCGGTAATGATATGGTTTTTTTAGAATAATCGAATACGGTACCTGTAGTTACGGTTTGCGCAAACACGCCAAAAGGCAGGGCGAGGAGAAAGAAAATGATCAGCTTATACATAGAGTCAAAAGTAAATGAGTAAAGAGTTTAAAATCTGCATTTAACAAACTTTAACATTAGAACAACTGAGTTAAGCTAGTGTTTGATTATAATGTGATTCATCAAAGGAAATTAGAATCGCATGGCCATCCTTTTCTATAATCGGGCGTTTAATGGCACTGGTATTTTTTACAAGGTATGTAATGGCTTTTTCCTGGTTATCGATATTTGCCTGCTCTTCTTTGGTTAATTTCTTCCAGGTTAAGCCCTTACGGTTTAATACGGTTTCCCAACCAAAAGTATCACACCATTTATTTAGTTTTTCTGGCGTAATTCCTTTTTTCTTGAAATCGTGAAACTCGAAATCGACATGGTGGGCTTTTAACCAGTCGAGTGATTTTTTTACAGTGTTGCAGTTTGGGATTCCGTAAACGATCATTTTAGTGCTAAGTTTTACGTGATGAGTTTTAAGTTTAATTTGAATGACGAAGATAATAAAGAGTTGTAAGTTTTCCCTAACAAGTTTAAAGGGCTGTAAGTTGTACGTGATAAGTTAGAAGTGATAAGTTATAAGTTATAAGTTATAAGTGAAAACCGTAAAAGTGATAAGTTGTAAGCGATAAGTTAAAAATCAGTACTTACCACCTAGAACGTACAACTTAAAACGTATAACATAAAACGTACAACGTAAATAGTTCATCACATTTTTTCAGCTATCCATCACATTTTAAGTTTCAAATAAAGAAGTCTTTGTAGCATTGTAGTATATAAAAATCAATATGTACGTCTTATCAGGAAACGTTGCCGATTCAAAGGCAAAAAACATTAACCAGCTGGAATTCTGGATTTCTACTACTCTTTACATATTAGCATTGATTGGTATTTGCACTTCTACCAGTTATGGAACAGGTAATGCTTATCGGTTTGCCGAACAAAACCTTGATTATAGCGTAGTAAGAAATTTCTTTCTTCCGGAAGTTTTTAAAATAAGCATTCTTTACATCAGTTTTTTACTGATCAATTTTTGCTTTATGCCACAACTTGCCAAAAAGAACAATATCACCTTAAATGTAATCCTTTCGGTATTAATTACAGCATTCTCTATTGTTATTTGGATGGTGGCAAACACCTATTCGCAAGCCGATCGATTGGTGGAAGAAGATAATATAGGCCATGGTTACGATATTTTATTCGGCGAAGCTTTTACTTATATTTTCCTTCTTTATCTTCTTTTTAACATTTATGCCTATTTCAGTGAAAAAGGGCTTGCGTTGTTAGAAAAGATATCCTTCTTGAAGCATTATAACAAAAGTATTTTTATAGAGATTTTCACTTCTATGAAAATCTGGTTAATTACAATGATGGTCTTTGCTGTTGTATTTTCGCCTACACGTGATTATGAAATTGTGGTGGTTTGGGTAATTGCACCACCGGTTAATATTGCTTTTACTTTTTTATCCATTTATTACATCATCCCTAATCTCCGCAAATCTGGAAAAAAGTTTGGCCGTTATTTTTGGGGAAATGTAGCTTTAACAGCAATGATTTGTCTTTTATTGCTCTTGCTGCTAATTGGTTTTATGCGCAACGGGCCTGCTATACCAATTGCCTTAATTCTAACTTCAATTTGTATGATTTGTATCGCTACACCATTTGCTTGGTATATTTATAAAAATAAATTCGAGAAGCAAACAGAGATACAAATGTTGAAAACCGAATTGGGTAAATCAGATGCAAGTTTGAATTTTCTAAAATCTCAGATCAATCCACACTTTCTATTCAATGCTTTAAACACTTTATTCGGAACTGCTTTGCAGGAAAATGCCGAAAGAACCGGCGAGGGAATTCAGAAGCTTGGCGATATGATGCGGTTTATGCTTCATGAAAATACTCAGGATAAAATTTCGCTCACCCGTGAAGTGGAATATCTTAATAATTACATTGACCTGCAAAAATTACGTACCTCCCGCTCTGCCGATATTAAAATTGATACTCATATTGAGGAACAGATTAATAACCTGCAGATTACACCGATGCTGCTGATTCCATTTATTGAAAATGCCTTTAAACATGGCATTAGTCTGCAACAGCCTTCTTACATCAAGATCACGTTGCAAACAAAAGAAAGTACATTATATTTTGATATCAGCAATAGCATTTATACGAAGACAGATCATGATCCTGAAAAACTAAAAAGTGGCATCGGACTTGAAAATGTAAAACAAAGGCTTTCCTTACTTTACTATGGAAAACATGAGCTGATTATCCGTGAAACGGCAAAAGAATTTTTTGTTCATTTAACCTTACGATTGGATTAATCTAATCCTTATCTTGCTGCTTTGAATAATTAAAAGATGATTGCTATTGCCATAGATGACGAACCCATTGCACTTGATATTGTAAAATCACATGCAGTAAAAGTTCCTTTTTTAGATCTAGTAGAAACATTTACAGATGCTTTCCTGGCGATCAGTTTTTTGCAACACAATAAAGTTGATTTAATTTTTCTGGATATTAAAATGCCAGACATTAGCGGAATAGACTTCTTAAAAAGCTTAAGCAACCCACCAATGGTAATTTTTACCACTGCCTATACTGAACATGCCGTGCAAAGTTTTGAGCTCGATGCAATTGATTATCTATTAAAGCCTTTTTCCCTTTCCCGCTTTTTAAAGGCTTGTAACAAGGCGCAGGAACTTTATAACCTGAGAAACCAAAAATCGGAAGCTAAAGCAAGGCACATTTTTATTAAAGACGGTTATGAACAAATTAAGGTAGCGTTAGATGAAATTCTATATATTGAGGCTTCAGGGAATTACACGCAAATTCAACTTCAAGATAAGTTGGTAAGTTCGAGAATAACCATCAATGATTTGGCAGAACTTTTGTCAAAAACTGATTTTATCCGTTGCCACCGTGCATTCATTGTTCCGAAAAATAAAATATCCAAATTCGACCGTAGCCAAATTTGGATAGGAAATAAAATTATTCCAATCGGCGCCACTTATACGGGCATACAGTTAACTTAATTATGGTTTAACATTCAGCCATAATCCGTACAAATGTGTGGTAAATTCCAGAGCATACATACTTTGCAATGTTAAATAGGAGTAACATTCTTAAATGCTGACAGGTAGACTTTCCAGATATTAAATTCTTTCTACTTATTGTGAGTAATATTATATCTTAGCTACATCATACCTATTCAATTAAACATCCCAATTAAAGTTGATATAACTGGGATATTTAATTATGATAAAAAACAAACCTAAACTCACCAAATCTTTTAGAAACTTTCTCCTTTTCGCCGCAGTATTACTGCTTCCGTTTTTAAGCTCCAATGCTCAAATTTATCCGGTACAGGTAATGCCCGTGCTGGTGCCACCATATTCTTTAAATACGAGTGATTACTATAACGGCACTACCGAACGCCTGGCTGTTGTGCTCACCAATACCGATCTGCAAAAACCTGTGTTAAACGTCCGCCTGCGCATGTACATTGAAGGGCAGAATGCCAAATTGCAGAGCAGGGATGGTGTTTATTATCCCACCATTACACTCGATGCGGGTATTCCACAGCGCATCAGCCTCAGCGATTTGGCACCCTATTTTAATATAGATCACCTCAACTTCTCCGGCATAACCCGGGCCATGTATGCCCAGAGCGGCAAGCTGCCCGAGGGCTTTTATTCCTTCTGTTTTGAAGTGATAGAGGTTAATACAAGTCAGGTGTTAAGCCGTAAAAGCTGCAGCATGGCCTACATTACCCTATCAGATCCGCCACTGTTAAACCTGCCTTTAAAGGGCGAAAGCATAGCCAGCAGAGCCGTTCAGAACATTATTTTCCAGTGGACACCAAGGAATCTGGGTAGTCCGAACGGTGCCTTTAATACGGAATATGAATTTACATTAAAAGAGCTTTGGGATACTGGCATTGCGCCCGAGGCTGCTTTTGAGAGCACACAGCCCCTTTACCAGGTTACCGTTAGGCCAACTACGTTATTGATGGGACCAGCCGAACCACAGCTAATTCCGGGCAAGCGCTATGCCTGGCGGGTTAGGGCGGTAAGCACTTCGCCAACAGGCGAGCAGGCCGATAGTTATAGAAACAACGGTTTTAGCGAAATCTACTGGTTTACCTACCAAAGCGATTGCAAACCACCACTCGCCATTAATTCGAGTGTAAGCAGTGGGCGGGCGACTATTAACTGGACAGCCAATCCATCAAACGGAGGCATTCCTGCAGGCGGTTATACCCTGCAATACCGTGAACGCAGTTTAAGCAGCTCGAAATGGTACAGCGTAAATACGCTGGAAAACAGGGCTATGCTCTACGATATTAAGCCGGGAAGCACTTACGAATACCGCGTGGGCAGTAGTTGCGTAGCGGGTAACATCGGCATCGGGATAGATCAGGCAACTTACTCAGACATGCTTACGCTTGAAATCAACGGCAACCCGAAAGATACCGCTACGGTAAACTGTGGGATGATTAGTCCGGAGATTTCGATTACCAATCGAACACCCATACAGGCGTTAAACCATGGCGATTTAATTATGGCTGGTGGTTTTCCGGTAAAGCTGACCAAAGTAACCGGTGGTGGAAGTTTCAGCGGTGAGGGGTATGTAACCATCCCGATGCTGGGGCAGCTAAATGTTAAGGTTCGTTTTAGGGGCATACAGGTAAATACCGAAAGGCAGCTGTTTGGAGGGGTGATCGAGACGAGTTATGACCCGAATGAGAAACAGATAGCGGATGCCAAGGAAGTGTTTGATGATGTGAAAGATCTGGTTACTGGTATAATAGATAAACTCAAAGACCTGCTTAAGAACCCAATCAAAAATAGGGAAGAGATTGCCAAGGCAGAAAAAGAATTTGAAAGTGAGTATGAGAATACGCTTGATCAGTTGCCCATTACCAATGAGGAGAAGGAGGAAAGGATCGCCGTTTACCAGGAATTGTCAAAACAATTATACCTAGCGAGCAACAGTAGCGGTATTGATGAGGCGACAATACAAGCAGCTGGCGCATCTGAAAAGCTGGATGAACTGAAGGAAAGTGTTAAAACTGATTTGGAGAATGTCAAAAAAATCAAAAATGAACGAATTGAGAGTCTAAAAACAGGTGAATTAGCATTAAATGATTTACCAGATTATCCTTTTAACAATCATGGTGAAAAACAAAGTTACAGAGAAAGAATTCAAATTGGCACAGGCCTACACCAATTACCTCGATACGAATATAAATTAAAAAATCCCGAGGGTAAGCCATATTCTTCGGGGAAAGATGATGGGGAGTTATATAAATTTTGTTTGTTGCGATTTGTTGAGCCTAGGGAACATCTGATTAGTAAAGATTATTATTTAGATCCACGAATATTGTTAGTACAAAAAAGAATTGACTACTTTTTTACGCACCCACAACCCATTCTTTCTAGTGCATCCAAAAGTTCAACCTTAAAAATATATAATTTTGTTGCCGAGGCACTTACAAGCAATGATCGAAATCAAAATAACAAGGCTATTGCACAAATTAAAACAAATGATAATATTCTCTATAAAGTTAATTTAGCAGAAATTATTGCTTTAACAATAGCTGAAAGAAAAGTGCTGCTAGATTTGATAAAATCTGGAACGAGCTTAATTAGAAATGTTGTTCTTGATGCAACTAAACTAGGTGCGGATGATGCAACATTAGCCGCAGCTAGATGGATAAAGCCCGAGTCAGGATGGTATGATATAGTTGTACATGGTACACCTGATAATTTTATGGTCAATATAGGTAGTGGAAATTGGGTTAGTATTACTCATCGAGATTTATTAAAGTACTTAATTTCCAAAGGATATAATGGAAAAATACCAATTCGATTAATTTCCTGTAATACAGGTATTTTTCCTGATGCTATTGGAAAGAACTTAGCAAATAAACTAGGATTAGCGGTTAAAGCACCTAAAGGGTTAATAACTGTTTTCGAAGACGGTACATATAAAATATCAAATAATGCAGGTTGGACAATTTTTAAACCAGGTTTATGAAAATAATAGGATTAATTGAAGAACATAGTAATAGAAATAAATTTTCTCAGCCTTATAAAGAATTTAGAAAAGGCATTTTCAATAGTTCAAAACTACAAATATTGGATTATTTAAATCAAGGTGTTTTGTTTGCTAC
>NZ_JAXCWE010000018.1:0-67765 GCF_034045265.1 Pedobacter sp. CFBP9032
CAAAGCTTTAACGAGTTTATCCGACATCAGGTCCAAGCCTTGATTTTTGGCTACCTTTTTATCAAGAAAAAGGTAGAAGCCCTTCGGCGGCTAGCAGAGGCAAGCCAGTGTAGTGGGAAAAAGTTTTAGGCAGCTGATGACACTAGCTGATAGATGAAAAAGGATTCTGTTTTGTCCTAAGCCGGACGGGCTTCTTTTCTTTTGACAGCAAAAGAAACAAAACTGCCGGCTCGCAATTTTTTTATCCAAGTCAGTAGCTGGGCTAGGTCAGTGCCATCCCAAAAAATTGACCATGCCGGTCTAAGAGCAGAACGAAGAAACGGTGGTTTGGCCCTGTTGGGTAGTGATAGCGATCGCCATTCTTGTTATTAATCTAAGTTGCATCCTATTTTCCAATCATGCTATTGCCACCCTGCTAACTGGCCTAGGAAATGATGGAAGGAGAAAACGTTTACAGATTCAACCACTTATAAATCTAAGACTGCATCCTATTTTCTCATCCTGCTATTGCCACCCTGCTATCCGGCCTAGGAAATGATGGAAGGAGAAAACGTTAAAGCTTCTGCCACAATCTTTCATACTCAACAACCCAAGGCAGCGCGTCCTCTCCCGATTCTTCATCGGGTGCTTGTGCTGCCGCCCTCAAAGCTTTAACGAATTTATCCGACATCAGTTCCAGGCCTTGAGTTATTCATCAGGTGTATATGTTTTTATAGGTATTCATGAGCTCGCAGAAAAGCTCGGTTTTGCTTCTTTTTGTCAAGAAAAAGGTAGAAGCCCTTCGGCGGCTAGCCGAGGCAAGGCTGCGCAGTGGAAATAAGTTTTTGGTAGGTGATGACACCAGCTGATAGATGACTGGTACAATTTAAATGTCTTTTATGCTTCGAGTAAAAGGATTCTATTTGTCCTGGCCGGACGGGCCTCTTTTCTTTTGACAGCAAAAGAAACAAAGCTGCCGGCTCGCAATTTTTCTATCTAAGTCAGTAGGTAGGCTCGGTCTGTGCCATCCCGAAAAATTGACCATGCCGGTCTAAGAGCAGAACGAAGAAACGGTGGTTTGGCCCTGTTGGGTAGTGATAGCGATCGCCATTCTTGTTCTAAATCTAAGTCTAATACTAATTCTCCTCATGCTATGGCCACCCTGCTAACCGGCCTAGGAAATGATGGAAGGAAAAAACGTTTAAAGCTTCAACTAATTATTAATCTAAGTCTGCATCCTAATTTCCTCTCATGCTATTGCCACCCTGCTAACCGGCCTAGGAAATGATGAAAGGAGAAAACGTTTAAAGCTTCAACCACAATCTTTCAACCCACCACAACCCAAGGCAGCGCGTCCTCTCCCGATTCTTCATCGGGTGCTTGTGCTGCCGAAACAAAGCTTTAACGAATTTATCCGACATCAGTTCCAAGCCTTGATTTTTTTGTTACTTTTTTGATCAAGCAAAAAAGTAAGGGCCCTTCGGCGGCTAGCCGAGGCAAGCCAGCGCAGCGGGAAAAAGTTTACGGCAGGTGATGACACCGCCCGATAGATGAATGCTACAAAAAAATGTCTTTTACACTTCGGGTTAAAAAGGATTCTATTTTGTCCTGGCCGGACGGGCTCTCTTCTTTGGGCAACCAAAGAAGCAAAGTTGCCGGCTCGCAATTTTTCTATCTAAGTCAGTAGCTGGGCTCGGTCTGTACCATCCCAAAAAATTGACCATGCCGGTCCAAAAGCAGAACAAAGAAACAGTGGTTTGGCCCTGTTGGGTAGTGATAGCGATCGCCATTCTTGTTATAAATTAAAGTTCGAATCATACTTTCTCATCATGCTATGGCCTCCCTGCTATCCGGCCTAGGAAATGATGGAAGGAGAAAAGGTTAAAGTTTCCCCACAATCTTTCAACCTACCACAACCCAAGGCAGCGCGTCCTCTCCCGATTCTTCATCGGGTGCTTGTGCTGCCGAAAAAAAGCTTTAACGAATTTATCCGACATCAGTTCCAAGCCTTGATTTTTTTGTTACTTTTTTGATCAAGCAAAAAAGTAAAAGCCCTTCGGCGGCTAGCCGAGGCAAGCCAGCGCATCGGGAAAAATTTACGGCAAGTGATGACACCAGCCGATAGATGAATGGTACAAAAAAACTCTTTTACGCTTCGTGTTTAAAAGGATTCTATTGTGTCCTGGCCGGACAGGCCTTCTTTCTTTTGACAGCAAAAGAAACAAAACCGCCGGCTCGCAATTTTTCTGTTAAAGTTAGTGGGTAGGCTTGGATATTGCCATCCCGAAAAATTGACCATGCCGGTCTAAGAGCAGAACGAAGAAACGGTGCTTTGGCCCTGTTGGGTAGTGATAGCGATCGCCATTCTTGTTATAAATTAAAGTTCAAATCATACTTTCTCATCATGCTATGGCCACCCTGCTAACCGGCCTAGGAAATGATGGAAGGAGAAAACGTTTAAAGCTTCGAACACAATCTTTCGTACTCCACAACCCCAGGCAGCGCGTCCTCTCCCGATCCTTCATCGGGTGCTTGTGCTGCCGAAAAAAAGCTTTAACGAATTTATCTGACATCAGTTCCAAGCCTTGGGTTTTGCTTCTTTTTGCCAAGAAAAAGAAGAGAGCCCTTCGGCGGCTAGCCGAGGCAAGACAGCGCAGCGGGAAAAGATTTCGGCAAGCGATAACACCGCCCGATAGATGAATGCTACAAAAAAATGTCTTTTACACTTCGGGTTTAAAGGATCTTATCGTGTCCTGGCCGGACGGGGCTTTTTTCATTTGACAGCAAAAGAAACAAAACTGCCGGCTCGCAATTTTTTTATCCAAGTTAGTAGCTGGGCTTGGTCAGTGCCATCCCAAAAAATTGACCATGCCGGTCTAAGAGCAGAACGAAGAAACGGTAGTTTGGCCTTGTTGGGTAGCGATAGCGACCGCCATTCTTGTTCTAAACCTAAGTTAGCATCTTAATTCTCATCATGCTATGGCCACCCTGCTATCCGGCCTAGGAAATGATGGAAGGAGAAAACGTCAAAGCTTCAAACACAATCTTTCAACCCACCACAACCCAAGGCAGCGCGTCCTCTCCCGATTCTTCATCGGGTGCTTGTGCTGCCGAAAAAAAGCTTTAACGAATTTATCTGACATCAGTTCCAAGCCTTGGGTTTTGCTTCTTTTTGCCAAGAAAAAGAAGAGAGCCCTTCGGCGGCTAGCCGAGGCAAGACAGCGCAGCGGGAAAAGATTTCGGCAAGCGATGACACCGCCCGATAGATGAATGCTACAAAAAAATGTCTTTTACACTTCGGGTTTAAAAGGATCTTATCTAGTCCTAGCCGGACTGTCTCTCTTCTTTGGGCAACCAAAAAAGCAAAGTTGCCAGCTCGCAATTTTTCTATCTAAGTCAATAGGTAGGTTCGGTCTGTGCCATCCCGAAAAATTGACCATGCCAGTCCAAAAGCAGAACGAAGAAACAGTGGTTTGGCCTTGCTAAGGAGTTATAGCGATCGCCATTCCCCCTAAAAGACTATCTAGTAAAAACATCTCCCCGGAATGGTTTTCTCTGCATCTTGCTAACCAACGATAATAGAAAATTAGGCCCTACCGAAGAGCGCCATCAATCTTAAGGGCCAGGGATATCAAAAAAACAGTTGTACAATAGTATAAATGGCACTAAATGAATTCAACCTATTGATTTCTCTCTGCAATTTCTAAACGAAGTTCCTCCATTACCTGGTTAAGCACATCATTAACCTCATCCACCATCGGAATCAGTTCTGCCCTGCTTCCCTCCTCGCTTAACGATTCAATGCTTCTGATGGTGCGTTGAATCGATTTGATTTCGAGATGATCTATCGTTGATTTTAATTTATGTGCCAATTTCGAAACCTGAGGCAAATCATTCTCCTGGAAACTAGTATTAAGATGAGTTAATGCATCGGGCACCTGTCCACAGAACAACTCCATCATTTTAGTCACAAAATCTTCTCTCCCCTTACTAATCAATCTAAGGCCTTCCAAACTATATAAGGGCAGCGTCAATTCAGGCGCTGGAACAAGAACGGCTTTTTTATTCAACCAGCTATTTATTACCTCGATAATAAGTTCTTCGTTAATAGGTTTGGTAAGGTAATCATCCATGCCCGCAGCAATACACCTTTCCCTTTCTCCAGGAACCACAGAAGCAGTAAGGGCGATGATTGTGCCAGTGTAACCTTTTTGTCTTAAGATTCGGGTCGTTTCATATCCGTCAAGCACAGGCATTTGAATGTCCATCAGAATGATGTCATATGCATCTTCCTTCACCATTTGCAGTGCCATATCTCCATCCTCAGCATTTAACACCTGCGAGCCATAGCTCAGCAAGATAGTACTCGCCACGAGTCTGTTTGTTTCATTATCATCAACAATAAGAATTTTTCTTCCTGCAAATAACTCCTCATTGTAAGTTGTAATGACCGCTTTCGGAAGATCTTGATCCGATCCTTTTTTAAGTTTAATGGTAAAAGAAATTGCAGAGCCTACGCCTTTTTCACTATCCACCTTAAAATGCCCGCCCATTTGCGCAACCAGTTTCTGTGAAATACTCATCCCCAAACCAATCCCTCCATATTGACGTGAGGTTGATTCATGTTCCTGGCTAAAATCAACAAAAAGACGGTTTACAAATTCGGGGTCCATTCCAATTCCTGTATCCCTCACTAAAATTTCAATTTCCTGGCTGTCTACGTCCGCTCCTAAAACAGTAACGGTTAATAATACAGATCCTTTATCTGTAAATTTAATGGCGTTGCTTACTAAATTAGAGATTACCTGATTAATTCGATGAGGATCACCCATTAATACCGGCGAAATAAGAATATCACTCGGAAGAATATAGTCGATCTCTAAGCCCTTTTTTTCGGCTTTATGCATCATTAACTGCATCATTTCATCAAGAACTATTTTAAGATCAAAGCCACTATATTCCAAATCTAATTTTCCAGCATTCATTTTGGAGAGATCCAGAATATCGTCTATAATTACCAATAGGTTTTTTGAGGCAGTTTGGATGGTTTGAGTAAAATAATCCTGCTCATCAGTGAGTGCGGTTCTGGAAAGTTGATTGGCCATACTAATAATGGCATTCATTGGCGTTCTAATCTCGTGGCTCATATTTACCAAAAACAGTTCCTTTTGGTCTGGAGTAATTTCTGTAGCTATTGCTACGCCGATGGGCTTATGCAGTGGGCTATCCTTTAGTACAACCTGCTCTCCAGCAAATAAAAATGCTCCATCCTGGCCAATTTCCTCCCATTTCCCATTAACCGAACCATCTTTAACTTTTAAACTAACGTACGTGTGCTGACCCAAAATTTCTGGATCAAGACTATCATTTTTATCGCAGCGCTCAAAATGATCAGAAAAATTGTCTCCAATACAATCTCCGCATATACTTTTTAACACCTCGCCCATTTGTGTAATCTGCATTTGGGTATCCACTAAGATAAAACAAGGAAAAAGCCTATTTAACTGTGTAGTACTGAACGATAAAAAATTGGTTTCCATTAAATTGATGGTTATAGAGACCTAAATGTATAAAAATACCTATTAAATCAGAACTTAAATAGGCAGAATAAAATAATATCCTTCTATTATTCGCGTAATAAAAGTGCCATAGACCTTTCCACAGTTTAACAGCGACTTTAATAAATATTAAAAAACCATTTTGTTCATTCCTATCTGCTCATTCTTTTATTTTCGATCGTTGCTAAGCTTCAAGCCATATTCTTGCAATAACAACCAACATTTATATCTTCAAAAAGTTGCTGTATAATGTCTTCTAAAAAATACTGATTAAAAATATTTTGTTTAAAGTATATGCTACAGCTATTACTTTAAGCTTTGTAATTGCTATTCGATTTTACCGATAGGTCATGCTAATGAAAACATTTAAAATAATTACTCCTTAAGGGAATAAGGCAGACATTGAAGATTATTTTTTTCTTATTATTGTACGTCGCCAGTAAATATTTGATAGGATTTCCCGGATTTGAAATGTATTTATTTACACTACTCATTTAGTTGATCCTGTTCATTAAAACCAGTTTTGTGTAACTTAGTGTTAATCACTATTTTTACTTAGCTTTTTGCTGTTTACCTATTAAAAAAAGCTCTATTATACGTCTTTCCCAATGAGTAAAAACAACAATCCCAAAATCCATATCCTCCTTGTAGAAGATGATGAGTTTATGCAAGCCGTACTCGACGAAATTCTTAACGTAAATTATCGCATAGATATAAAACCCGATGGCTTAAGCGCATTGGCCTTTTTGCAGGGCGGTAACATTCCAGATCTGATTATTTCAGATTTGAACACCCCTAATATGAACGGGCTGGAATTAATAGAGCAACTTAAGGTAAGTGATTTTTTCAGTTCTCTTCCAATCATGATCTTATCTGGAGAGGAAAGTTCTGATAAACGGATTAAATGTCTTGATGCAGGTGCAGATGATTTTGTTGTTAAACCTTTTAACCCTGCAGAATTAGAGGCCAGAATAAAGATGGTGTTAAGACGGGCCGGAAAAAGTACAAGCTAATGGGAAATCCTGCTAGCATAAATGCTGATAGCCAAATCATTGCCCTTGTAGGCTTTGATGAAGATTTCCTGCATTCCTTTATGGATCAGTACAACTTTGAGGGTAGGCAGCTTATTCATTTTGATAACGGATTGATACTGGCACAACAATGGGAAACAAGAAAACTACCCATAGCAGCCATTATTTGCTATAGCGAAATATTATCTAATGGTGGCCTTTCCTTAATAGAGACCCTAAAAAACAAGAAGATGCCATCGGTACCTTTCTTTTTAATTTTAAGGCAACTTAACTCCAATTTAAGAAAGTTAGCACTTACCGCAGGCATTTCCGATGTTTTCAGGCTTCCGGTAGAAAAAGATCGCTTAGAAAAACGGGTACTTTTCTTTATCCGGAACTGGTCTTCACTCATGAAAGAACTTCCGGTTCACACCAGGTCTGTCTATCAAACTGGCCTGGCTAAACGTATTTTCGATGTATGCTTTGCGGGCCTAGCACTTTTAATGTTGTTTCCTTTACTTATTCTTGTGGCGCTTGCCATCCGGCTGGAATCTAAAGGCCCTGCATTTTATTACTCTTTACGAACAGGAACTGGATTTAAGATCTTCAAATTTTACAAATTCAGATCAATGTACATCAATGCAGATCAGAAAGTAAAAGACCTGATGCACCTTAATCAATATAATGCAGATCAGAAAAAGGAGCAACTTAAGCAAGAAGATGCAGTACTTTGCGAAGCTTGTATGCAAACAGGGAAATGCCAATACCCTATTTATGCAGATGGGGCAAAGTGGTGTGAAAAAGATGATGTTTACGTTAATTCACTTAAAAATGGATCTGCCTTTTTTAAGATCACTAACGACCCCAGGATTACGAAGGTTGGTAATTTTATTAGAAATACAAGCATTGATGAATTGCCTCAGCTTTGGAATGTAATAATTGGCGATATGAGCATTGTGGGTAACCGCCCATTACCCATTTACGAAGCAGAGAAACTTACTACAGATAAATCTGTACTCCGGTTTGCTGCACCTGCGGGGCTAACGGGCCTGTGGCAAGTAGAGAAACGCGGCAAAGGAAAAATGAGTGAAGAAGAGCGATTAACGCTGGATAATACTTACGCAAAAAACCAAAGTTTTACTAACGATATCAAACTCATATTAAGAACAATCCCCGCTCTTTTCCAAAAAGAAAGTGTATAAACATGGGAGATAAGTAATAGAAAATCACTAACTTTTAAACTTCCTATACCAAAATAATTTTAGCCAATCACCTAATTAAGCTGTTCCCTATTCAAATTAGAATAAAAACCTCCTATTTTACCTTACCATCGCCTGGCAGATTATCGTATTAAATTAGGTTAATTAACATTAAATATCTGTAAGACAGTGCTAGGCAAGGTAGCCTGCAGTTATACAAAACAGTTCAAATAAGCTGGCATATAGTGCTTAACCACTATGCAAAATAAATTGAAATGCAAGAAAATGAATCAGCCCGCCTTCGTGCGCTCTACAGTTACGAAATTATAGACTCTCACAAAGAGCGCGATTTCGACAGGCTTACTGAAATTGCTTCCTTAATTGCAGGTTGCGAAATCTCACTAATTTCCTTCATTGATAAGGACAGGGTTTGGTATAAATCAGCAAAGGGGCTTGCTGTAGAAGAGGTTCCGAGAGGGTTTACCATGTGCGAACGTACCTTATTATCTAAGAATCCCTTCATTGTAGAAGATACGCTTAATGATAACCACTGGTGTGTGCATCCAATGGTACAGGAAGGAATTAAGGTGCGGTTCTACGCCGGATTCCCACTGGTAGATCCGAATGGATTTACGCTAGGCTCATTTTGTGTGATCAGTACAGAACCAAAAAAATTAAGCACATTACAAAAAAAGCAATTATCACTTCTGGTAGAAGAAACCATCTCGGCCATTGTAGAACGAAGAAAAAAGCAGGAGTACAAAAATTTCAGTCGGTTGATTAATGATTCTGAAGACCTGATTTGTATTTTAGGTCCCGATTGGAATTTCAGGATGGCCAATCCATGCTTCAATAAACGCCTCGGCTGGACGGAGGAAGAACTACAGCTCAAAACCATTTTTGATATTGTGCCGGTAGAAGAACAAGATCAAGCCAAAACACTTTGGCATAATTTAAAAAACGGTCTTGCTGTAGAACACAGCACCCATCAAATTTCTTTAAAAACTGGTGGGTTCCGGGTGATTGAATGGACCGCTACAATCGAAAATACAGATAAGAATATATTTGCAATTGGAAGAGATGTAACAATTGAAATTGAGAAAAACCAGGCATTAAAAGTTAGCGAACAGAAATTAAAGGCATTTTTCGAGAGTTCACAAGGATTAATGTGTACCCATGATATTCATGGAAAATTAATCTCACTCAATCCATCCGGAGCAACAACATTAGGCTTTTCTAAAACAGAACTGTTTAACAAAACCTTATTTGATATTATCCCTAAAGAGCGGCATGATCATCTACGTCAATATCTTGCCGAGGTGTCAACACATGGCTATTCTAAGGGCTACATGGTGGTTAAACGTAAATCTGGTGAAGAGCGGCTGTGGTTATATTCCAATATATTACAGCATGATCTTAATGATGAACCTTATATTATCGGTAATGCAATAGATATTACCGATCAAAAGAAGTTAGAAAAAGATCTCCTTCACACCAAGAATTTATTAGAAGAAACCAGCAACCTCTCTAAAATAGGTGGATGGGAACTTAACTTGGTTGATGAGCAAGTTTACTGGTCTAGCATTACCCATGAAATTCATTCCGTACCAGATGGGTTTATCCCCACTAAAGAAAACGCTATTCAATTTTATAAAAGCGGAGAAAGCAGAGGGAAAATTACAGAAGCGGTAGAAGAATGCCTGCGTACAGGTAAAGACTGGGATCTGGAACTTCAAATCGTAGATTTTAACGGTAAAGAAATATGGGTACGTACCAAAGGTAATGCGCAATTTGTAAAAAATGTACCGAGCCGCCTCTATGGTACCTTTCAAAACATAGATAGCCAGAAACGTGCACAGATGGAAGTAATCGCCGCTAAAAAGCTATTGGATGATGTACTTTCTGCAGCTACCGGGGTGAGCATCATCGCTACAAATTTAGAAGGATTCATCACCGTGTTTAACCAGGGCTCGGAGCAATTGTTAGGCTACACTGCCGAAGAAATGATTGGAAAGC
Organism: Pedobacter sp. CFBP9032; assembly: GCF_034045265.1. NCBI lineage: Bacteria > Pseudomonadati > Bacteroidota > Sphingobacteriia > Sphingobacteriales > Sphingobacteriaceae > Pedobacter > Pedobacter sp. CFBP9032. The sequence continues at coordinate 9,763 of NZ_JAXCWE010000018.1, forward strand.
AAACGCCAGTCATCTTTCACGATCCTACAGAAGTAGATGAACTTTGTACAAATTTCAGTTCTTCTCTAGGGCGGCAAGTGTCAGGGTTTGGTTTTTATAAACAATGTGCAGATCATCCTCAAAAAGAAAGAACATTTACTTTTATCACCAAATCTGGCAAACGTTTAAGGGTATCTTTATCAATCACTTCCATAAAAGATAACGAGGGTAAGGTAATTGGCTATTTAGGTATTTCGGTTGATGTTACCCAAAAAGAAACCTTCGAAAAAGAGCTAGCCACAGAAAAAGCATTACTCATTGCCTTTATCGAAAACGCACCGGCATCTGTAGCCATGGTTGATGAGAATATGCATTTTCTAATTGCAAGCAAAACCTGGTTAAAAGACTACACGCAGATTAGTGGAGATATAAGGGGATTATCTTATTACGATGTCTTCCCAAATTTATCTGATGAACGCAAAGCTGTGCACCAAAAGGTACTCAAAGGACAAGTGGTAAAAAAAGAAGAAGATGTATATGTTGATGTAAAAACCAATATGCCAAATCATATCTCCTGGGAAATGAGGCCCTGGTATAAAGCAGATAAATCTATAGGCGGCATGATGATTTTTACACACAATATCTCTGCCAGCGTTAAGCACCGGGAAGAATTAACCGTAGCGAGATTACGGGCAGACCTGGCCAACTCCGCGAAATCTGAATTTCTGGCAAACATGAGCCACGAGATCAGAACACCATTAAATGGGGTAATAGGCTTCACCGATCTGGTATTAAAAACCCAACTCAACCATACACAACAGCAATACCTTAAAATCGTTAATCAATCTGCCAATACGCTGTTAAGCATTATAAATGATATTTTAGATTTTTCAAAAATTGAGGCTGGCAAATTTGAGCTCGATATAGACAAGTGTGATCTTTACGAAATTGCCGGGCAAGCCAGCGACATTACCAACTACCAGATCCAGACTAAAAAACTAGAAATGCTGTTGAATGTGCAGCCCAACCTTCCTAGATTTATATGGGCAGATGCCCTTCGCCTGAAACAGGTATTAATTAACCTATTAGGAAACGCGGCAAAATTTACAGCTAAGGGAGAAATTGAACTAAAAATACAAGCCCTAAGCGAAAGCGAAAATCATCACCTCTTAAGGTTTAGCGTTCGCGATACCGGAATTGGAATTGCCAAAGGAACTCAAGCTAAAATTTTTAATGCATTTTCGCAAGAAGACTCCTCCACTACCAAAAAATATGGCGGTACAGGATTAGGATTAACCATCTCTAATAAATTATTAAAAATGATGGATAGCCGCCTTCACCTGGAAAGCACCCTTGGCGAAGGCAGTATGTTTTACTTTGACTTAAATCTGCAATCTGAAGAGGGAGATCCAATTGAATGGGTTGGCTTGGAAAGCATTAATAATGTGCTGATTGTAGACGATAATGATAATAACAGAAATATTTTGACGGATATGCTGCTACTGAAAAATATCCAGTCTGATCATGCACGCAATGGCTTCGAAGCCCTGCAGTTTTTAGCAGAAGGCAGAAACTACGATGCTATTTTAATGGATTACCATATGCAGTACATGGATGGAATAGAAACGGCAACAAAAATCAGGAATAATTTCATGAATGAAGATGAAAAACTTCCTGTAATTCTGCTCCATAGCTCATCTGATGATGGCACAATTATTAAGGCCTGCAACGAGTTAAAAATAGATAACAGATTGCTTAAGCCTATAAAAATGGATAAGCTTTACAATGCATTATCCAGGCTAAAAATGAAGGAGCCAGCTCCCCGAAACCTCGAAAGTGTTGCACCACCTATCTCGTACCAAAACCATGATTATAAATTTCTAGTTGTAGAAGATAATGAGGTAAACAGATTCTTAACCCGTTCGTACATCGAAAAACTTTACCCACAGAGCATTATCATAGAAGCCGAGAATGGCGTAATTGGTATAGAAGAATTCCAAAAGATGCCATTTAGCCTCGTTTTTATGGATATACAGATGCCTGAAATGAATGGTTACGAATGTTCGAGAACAATCAGATCTATTGAGAAAGATAAAAAAACACCAATAATTGCCTTAACTGCTGCCAATGTAAAGGGCGAAAGAGAAAAAAGTATTGCAGCAGGTATGGATGATTTTATTACAAAACCCATTTTAGAAGAAAATATCGAAGCCATATTAAACAAGTGGTTGGTACGGGCAAACGAGGTAGAATCGGGGCAAAATGAGGAAACCGATAAAGACCTGGTGCACTTTAATGTGGTAAAACTAGAAGCTTACTTTGGTAAAGATTCGGTTAAGCTGAAAAAAATTATTGGGATTACAGTGAATCAACTTAATCAAGCCCAGCTTCAGTTAGATAAAAACATACAACCTGAAGATTCGCAAATGGTGCTATCGTTATCTCACAAACTGTACGGCATGTCTACCTCTGCAGGTCTCATTACTTTAGCAGAAGTAAGCAGAAGGTTGCAGAAAGTTGATGTTACTGAACACTCTACCTTAAAAAAGGGCGCCGAAGAGCTTTTAGAAGAGATTAAACAACTAATTCCAATATTAATGAAATATGAGGAAGAATTTTGATGCGCATGCAGATGGTATGAAAGCCCCTAGCCAGGATTAACAGCGCGCTTTGGGTAATTGGCACTTTCCAATTACCTTGCCCTGGGGCAAAGAGCGGGTAAGAGAATCTTTATAAATAATGGTGTTATCACGATAATCCGTTGAAGGAATGCCAGATAGTTGGGGATGATCACCATACAGTATTTATCTTGTCATCTTTATTTAAAGAGATTTATCTAGTCCTAGCCGGACTGGCCTTTTTTCTTTTGACACCAAAAGAAACAAAAGTGCCGGCTCGCAATTTTTCTATCTAAGTCAGTAGGTAGGCTTAACTATTGCCATCCCGAAAAATTGACCATGCCGGTCCAAAAGCAGAACGAAGAAACGGTGGTTTGGCCTTGCTAAGTAGTTATAGCGACCGTAACTCACTTTCAAAGGACTACACTTTTGAATATGTGTTTTCTATGCATTTTGCTAACCAACTTTAATAAAGAACAGGCTATACCGAAGAACACCGTCAATCCCAAGGGCCGGGGAAATCAAAAAAACAGTTGCACAATAGTCTAACATTGCACTACCAAACCTGAAACGCAGTGGTTTTGTGTTCATAAATGCGGATTGAATTTTAAAAAAAAATTTGAACACAAAACTAAGTGCCGCTGTTTTTTTGATGTGTGTGAGGTGGTGTAAAAGGCCCATAGCTGGATTGACAAAGCGCTTTGGGTAATTGGCGCATTCCAATTACCATGCCCCCGCGGCATAGAGCGGGCGAAGAATCTTTACAAAAATAATGGTGTCATCACGACAATCCTTCGAAGGAATGCCAGATAGTTGGGGATGATCACCTTACAGCATTAATTTATCTTATTATCTTTATTCAAAAAGACTTATCTAGTCCTAGCCGGACTGGCCTTTTTCTTTTGACACCAAAAGAAACAAAAGTGCCGGCTCGCAATTTTTCTGTCTAAGTCAGTAGGTAGGCTTAACTATTGCCATCCCGAAAAATTGACCATGCCGGTCCAAAAGCAGAACGAAGAAACGGTGGTTTGGGCTTGCTAAGTAGTTATAGCAATCGTAAATTCACTTTCAAAGGACTATCATACAGACACCTTTTTTGAATATGTTTTTTCTATGCATTTTGCTAAACCAACTTTAATAAAACACAGTCTGTACCGAAGAACGCCGTCAATCCCGAGGGCCCGGGAAATCAAAAAAACAGTTGTACAACAGTACAAATAGCACTAACAAACCTTAAACGCAGTGGTTTTGTGTTCACAACGAATTCAATTTTTAAAAGAATTTTGAACACAAAACGCAGTGCCGCTGTTTTTTTGATGTGTGTGAGGTGGTGTAAAAGGCCCATAGCTGGATTGACAAAGCGCTTTGGGTACTTTGGCGCTCCAAAGTACCATGCCGCCGCGGCATAGAGCGGGCGAAGAATCTTTATAAAATAATGGTGCAATCATGGTAATCCGTCGAAGGAATGTCAGATAGTTGGGGATGATCACCATACAGCATTAATTTATCTTTTCATCTTTATTCGAAGAGATTTATCTAGTCCTAGCCGGACTGGCCTTTTTTCTTTTGACACCAAAAGAAACAAAAGTGCCGGCTCGCAATTTTTCTATCTAAGTCAGTAGGTAGGCTCGGTCAGTGCCATCCCGAAAAATTGACCATGCCGGGCTAAAAGCAGAACGAAGAAACAGTGGTTTGGCCTTGCTAAGTAGTTATAGCGATCGCCATTCCCCTTTAAAGACGATCGAGTAAAAACATTTTCCGGAAATGGTTTTCTATTCATTTTGCTAAACCAACTTTAATAAAACACAGTCTGTACCCAAGAACGCCGTCAATCCCAAGGGCCCGGGAAATCAAAAAAACAGTTGCACAATAGTAAATATTGCACTACCAAACCTTAAACGCAGTGGTTTTGTATTCATAACAACGAATTCAATTTTTAAAAGAATTTTGAACACAAAACGCAGTGCCGCTGTTTTTTTGATGTGTGTGAGGTAGTGTAAAAGGCTCATAGCTGGATTGACAAAGCGCTTTGGGTACTTTGGCGCTCCAAAGTACCATGCCGCCGCGGCATAGAGCGGGCGAAGAATCTTTATAAAATAAGTATAAATTTTATACGCATTTTGCTAACCAACTTTTTAATTAATATCGGTTCTCTTAAACTTAAAGTACACCTCAATAATCTCCATCCCACCCTTCTACCAGATCATTCTTTTTTGCTGCGTTTACATAAAAAAACTGCATCTTTATTATCCGCTACGATAAAAGTAAAATGCTTCTTATAGTTTAATCATATTTAAATAAAATATTTTCTGATGATGAAAAAATTGTTACTGGGATTATTACTCCTCCGTGTTTTGAGCAGCCATGCACAAGAAAATCTGGATTTTAATGCTAAAAAAGAAATTACCTCCCCAGAAATTAATGCAGATAAAAGCATCACTTTTCGCCTGATGGCCCCGAATGCTAAAAAGGTAGAACTTCAAGGTGATTTGTTGGGCGCAACCAATACTGCCCTAATGGAAAAGCAAGCCGATGGCATCTGGACTTACACCACGTCTTCGTTAAAACCAGAATTATACAGTTATTCCTTTATTGTAGATGGATTAAAAATAAGAGATGCCAACAATGTATACCAGATCAGAGACGTTGCATCGGTTGTAAATGTTGTTATTGTTCCGGGTGGGAAGGCTGATTATTACCTCGTGGCCGATGTACCTCATGGCACTGTTGCTAAAAGATGGTATCAATCTCCTGGCAATAATAAACAGCGAAGAATTTCAATTTATACACCACCAGGATATGAAGCAGGCAAAAACAAATACCCGGTATTGTATCTATTACATGGAATGGGTGGAGATGAAGAAGCCTGGCTGGCTTTAGGCAGAACTGCTCAGATCTTAGATAACCTGATTGCCCAAGGCAAAGCAAAACCAATGATTGTGGTAATGCCCAATGGAAATGTGGCGCAACAAGCCGCCCCGGGCGAAGATTCGAAAGGATTATATAAACCAACCATGCAACTCCCTAATACAATGGATGGTAAAATGGAAGAAACATTTGCAGACATTATTAAATTTACAGAAGCAAACTACCGGGTAAATGCTAATAAAACAAACCGCGCCATTGCAGGCTTATCTATGGGTGGCTTCCATTCACTGCACATTAGTAGATATTACCCTAAAACATTCGATTATGTAGGCCTTTTTTCGCCAGCCATTATGCCATTCGGCAAAACAACTTCTCCTGTTTATGAAAACCTGGATGTTACCTTAAAAAATCAGTTTAATAATGGTTTAAAGCTTTATTACATCGCCATAGGTAAAACCGATTTCCTTTATAAAACAGTAGAAGATTACCGAAAAAAACTCGATGGTTTCGGGGTTAAATACAATTACGTAGAAAGTGAAGGTGGGCATACCTGGTCAAACTGGCGCGATTATCTTGTTCTCTTTGTGCCTCAGCTTTTTAACCAGTTATAAGTTTTAATCAGAAGCTGCCACCCGGACCGGGCACTTACAATATTATTTTGGATTTTTTACTGCAAATTGATTTGCAGCTATTTAATCAATTTTATTTAATACTCCGTCAGTGAAGAATATAGATGATAACAATTAAACGGCTACTTTTTGTATCAGGTTAATGGCTCTACTCCACTTTTTATATACCTCAATCGGTGTAGGATAAGCAGGAATGTCGAATTCCCACGGTACTAAAACTTCAATATCACTCCTATCCGAAAGTTCAGGAATCCACTTGCGAATAAAGTCTTGTGCCTTATATTTATTAGATTGATGCACAGGATTGGTATACCAAATCTCAAATGCCTGCATATGCCAGTTCATCCAGTTCGAACTAACATCATAATCAATTAATTTAGCTTCAAAATAAGCGGCACCCCAGGTCCAGTCTATTCTTAAATCATGCACAAAATAGCTAGCACAATTCACCCGGCCACGGTTACTCATATAGCCGGTTTGGTTCAATTGCCGCATGTGCGCATCAATAAAAGGGATTCCTGTATTACCCTCACACCATTTTTCAAACTTCAGTGGATCATTTTCCCATTCGATATTCTTGTTTTTGTAGCCCTTTGTTTTAAAGATAGCATTTCCAAAACGCATGCCTTTAAATGTAAAATAATCTCTCCATACCAATTCGAAAACCAACCACCAGGTGCTTTGATTTTTTTTAATTTTTGCTTCGTAATCTTTTACCTTCGAGTATATTTCGCGTGCGGAAATACAACCTAACGCCAGATATGGTGAAAATTTTGAACTGTAGTCTAAGCCATCCGATTTATTCCTACTCCATCTGTACCCAGTTAAAAGCTCAGATTTGAAAGTATAATATTCCAATCTTTCCAAAGCCGCAGTTTCGCCACCCTCCACAAGTGGCTTTGAATTTCCATACTCATCTTTAGTAAAACCGTAAGCGCTATAGGTTGGAATTTTTTTCGTTTTAATTTTTTTTACACCATTTAGATTTGTAGGCGTTTTAAAAGCAGTACGGGGCTCGGTATGGGTACCAACAGGAATTCTATAGGCCTTACTGGTGAGCGGAATTTTAGCAATCTCAAAAGGGATGTCATCTTTATGATAAAGTGTTTTACCCCAGAAAAAATGAAAATTGATATCAGGAAGCGTATTAACCACCTGGTTAGCCAGGTTAATTTCATAACTCGCATATTCCTCTTCAGCATAAATATCTGTGATATCATATTCCTCAATCAACATTGGTATAGTTTCAAGTGCAGAAATTTCACCCACAACTAAATGACCACCAACAGCTTCCAGGCGCTTTCTTAAATCGAGAATGGCCTGCTGCATAAACTTAAACCGGTTAACATCTACCCTTCTAAACCCAAGTTCTTGTTTATCAAAGTCTTTTTTTTCAATACAAAAACAAAAAATCAGGTCATCACATTCTTCCTGAGCCCGAAATAACGCCTCATTATCATGTAGTCTTAAATCATTCTTAAACCAAACCAATCCGCGTTTCGCCATTTATAAAACTTTACAACTATTTATGAGATATTTTTTTGCAGGTATTTAGAATGAATAATAATGATATAAAAGTGCAGAGTGAAGATACATTTATGGTATTTTTCTGATGCGGATAAAAAACCGTATCCTAATGATTCTACAACGTTCATTTAACATTAGCTACGCTAAATAAGTGTATTTGTATTGAACAGCATACGATCTATTAATTTTTCTATAGCTAAAGAGACTTCAATATCGAGGTTTTATTGCAGATTCTGAAGCAAGTTTAAGACGACCGTTTTAACCCACCGTTCAAGCAAATGCCAAATACTAAGTTGTGTGTATTAAACATGACTATGAACGGCAGCTAATTCGTGAGAAATAAATTTCCTTTAGGTAACTTATTGATTAAAGGTGTTGGCCTGCTTAAGATGCGCTTTCAGTTTAGGAAGTTGTTTCGATGCATACTTTCTTACCGCAGCATCAGCTGATTTTGCAGCCTCTTCAAATAAAGCAATAGCTTTCTGATGATCGGCAATCATTGCAACGATATAGGCCTGATCTAACGCAGAACCATTCATTTTTCTTAAATCTTCTACCAATCTCAACGTTGCTTCCTCTTCATTAACAGCTGTACCTGCCATGCCGGTAGTTTTCGAGTTGCCTGCAGCTTCTGGCTTATTTTGATTCCTGGTGGTATCTTTCATGTTTTCAGGGGCAGAATCCACACGTCCATCTGGCCGCAAATTGCCAGGCAAAGTACTCATCGGGAAAGTAACATTTTTAGCTTTAGCGAGCATCTTCAACTCTTCATTTGCTTTAGTATGATCATCAATAATCATTTTGGCATAAGCCTTTATTTTAGCATCTGTAGATCTTTCGTTAGCTACACCACTTAACTGCACCTCTTTCATGCCCATTAATTTCGCCTGCCTGATAAAATCTTCTAACGGAATATCTGCTTTTCCGGCATACTGCACAACTGGCTGTTTATCACTGGCCAATGCTATTTGATCGAAACTCGAAATGGATAATAGAACAACAGCAGTTTTTGCTAGAGTAGAGATGATATTTTTCATAATTGCTTTCTTTAATCTTAAGATACAACCACATTCGGCTAAGAAAAGTTTCAGCAATTGTAAACCAGATTATAGCTCCCATTCGATAAAAAAGGCCGAACAGTAACACCGAATCCTAAATTACCGATACAATGAGGAACCGCAAAATTTGCAGAATAATGCGTCACTATCATGCCCTTCCCTGCTGCAACTCGGACAAGATTCTGGCATTTCCTTTTTTTGTTTTGCTGCAAGCGCAATATCATGTGTAATAATTCCGGTAGGTACAGCGATAATGGCATAGCCAATTAGCATCACCACAGATGCAACAAATTTCCCCATAGGCGTAATTGGAGAGATATCGCCATAACCAACAGTAGTAATGGTTACAATGGCCCAATAAATACTTTCTGGAATGTTGGAAAAGCCATTTTCCTTCTTTTCTACCAGGTACATAATCGAACCGAGAATTACCGTTATCGTAAGTACGGTGAGCAAAAAAATGCTTATTTTCCTTAAGCTATTTTTTAGTGCATGAGTTAAGAAATTAATCTCGGTTAGGAATTGGCCAAGTTTAAAAATTCTAAATACCCGCAGCAACCGCAGCGCCCTGAACACCAGTAGTGATTGAGCACCAACAAAAAAGATACTGAGATATGACGGGAGCAGCGAAATCAAATCAATTATGCCTAGCGGACTCCATACAAACCGAAATGGTTTTCTGATGCTTACCAGTCTAAGCATATATTCAACGGTAAATAAGGCGGTAAAAATCCACTCCAGTGTATTAAACAATCGTCCATATTTTAAATGGATGCCTGCCACACTATCCATCATAATAATAATGATGCTAGTGAAGATAGCGATGAGCAAACCGACATCGAAAGCTTTTCCGGCAGGTGTGTTTGATTCGTAAATGATCTCATGAAGTTTAAAACGCCAATCGGTGTTCGGATCTGGATTACTATTTTTCTCGCTCACTTAATTATAGAAATTTGGTTTTTAATAGGTTTTAAAGAAGGGGAATAACCTTCAGGAAGTTCCCCCAGATATAATAATACCTATTTTTTGTGGATAAACCTAGCCATTTACCACTTCTCCACCATTTACATGAATAACCTGGCCGGTAATAAACGATGCATCTTGACAGGCCAGGAAAACGTAGGCAGGTCCGAGTTCGGATGGCTGCCCCGCCCTTTCCATGGCTGTTTCAGCGCCGAAAGATTTAATTTTTTCCTCATCAAACGTAGATACGATTAAAGGTGTCCAAACCGGACCTGGTGCAACAGCGTTTACACGGATTCCGGATTTCGCCAGGTTGGTAGCCAGTGACCGGGTGAATGATGTGATAGCCCCTTTTGTTGAAGAATAATCAATTAAGTTAGGTGAGGATCGGTATGCCGTTACAGAGGTGGTATTGACGATACAATCTCCTGCCTTAAGATATTTCAATGCTGCATTTGCAAAGTAGAAATAGCCAAATATATTCGTTCTAAAAGTATCTTCGAGCTGTTGCTCATCAATTTTTTCAGGATCTTTTTGAGGAACCTGCATCCCCGCATTGTTAACCAGAACATTGATCTTACCAAATTCCTTAACTGTTTTCTCTACCGCTTCATTGCAGAATTCAGGTTTCTTTACATCACCTTTAATTAATAAGCATTTACGGCCTTCCTGTTCAATTAATTCTTTTGCTTTTTCGGCATCTATGTCTTCATCTAGATAGACAATGGCAACATCTGCACCTTCACGGGCATAATGTACCGCAACCGATCGGCCGATTCCACTATCACCGCCAGTTACGAGCGCTACCTTTTCCTGCAGTTTTCCTGAACCTTTGTAGTTATCTCTGATTACTTCCGGAGCCGGGTTCATCTCCGCTTCGATTCCTGGTTGCTTATCTTGTTTTGCTGGTGTCTTTTGCTTTTTCATGTATGTCGGATTTTAAATTAATCTTGATAATAAAATAACATGAAAATTGAAAACATGGTTTTGGTTATAATTTGTTTGGTGGTTGTGTCGAATATTAATCATTTAAAAAAATCTCAAACATCGAATGCATAATGCTGTTAGAATGAGATGCGGCTAACTTTACTTTTGATCTTAGGCATGCTTTTCCACATCGAACTGAAAGCACAATACAGCGATTCTACACAGTATCATATCCTACTTTCCTCTACCGGCTCTATCAACCGAACCAACGAAGACAAAGCTTATCTGCTAAACAATTCACTGAATTTGGGAATGAAAAAGAAGGCATTCGTTTTAAATTCATCTTCCAGCTGGCTTTATGGAAAACAAAATAACAGCCTGAGCAACAATGATTTTTCCAGTACGCTAAACTTCAATCTTTATAAAACGTTTCCCCACTTTTACTACTGGGGATTAGTAAACTACAACACAAGTTATTCTTTAAAACTAAAAAACCAATTGCTTGCCGGCGGCGGAATTGCCTATAGTATACTGGATCGTCCAAATGCGTACGTAAACCTGAGTGATGGAATTTTGTTTGATCAAAGTAGCCTGATTGTTGGCGAAAGTTACAATACCTACCGGAATTCCTTAAGGCTTCAATATCATTTTCAAATCAAAGAAATTATTGTGATAGACGGCAGTCACTTTTTGCAGAACTCATTTGACAGGAAAGGTGATCATATTATCAGATCAGCAACTTCCGTAGGTTTAAAGTTAAGAAAATGGATTAGCCTGACAACTGCACTAAACTATAACAGGTTAAATATTACCGATCGGGAGAATCTTAACCTCACTTATGGATTAAGTATTGACAAGTATTTTTAATGAATTAGCTATCTAATTGGAGGTTTTTCTTTGTAAGGGGATATCGTGTTGACAAGAAACTTTCCATAGCAGCACAAAATGTTGGATAGCATGCATTTTTACTTAGATTTTCTACCATTTGAGCATGACTAATAACGCCGGACCCTTTATTTTCGGCTATTAATTCTGCAATAAAAATTACGGTATCCCAAACGCCATCCATCAGGAAAAAATCGAATGCTTTTAAAATGGTGTTCCATTGGGTATGAAGCGGGCGAAGTAAAAAGTGCCTGGAAACCGGAAGCAAGTGTTTGCTAAAACGTTCATAATCTTCGCCACAACCCTCGGTAACCATCATGGCCGCATCTGCAGGAAAATTAATCTTCTCTATGCCGATAATTTCCTTTCCATGTTTATAAATACTGGCTGCACAAACGGAAGAAATATCAATTAAGGCTAAGTGATCATAGATCTTTGGATGCATGGTTTTTTTAGCATCTCTAATAAATTTTAATCCGGTGATACCATTTTTACCATCCGATTTTGGATGAAGATCTATATGTAAAAGTTCAAATTCCTGCTGAAAATTTAACGCCATAACATAATGTGCCGCCTCAGTAACAAAATACCGGAGATCGAGCATAGGCGTATGTTCCACTTGCTGAAAAGATAATATAGAAAGTTGCAAAAGTATAGTTGTTCGGTTTCGTTTATGCCAGGATATTTTGAATACCAAAGCAAAGCTCAAATTTAACATTTTACCGCAATGCACAGGACATTTAAAAGTAGATTTTGTTCAGTCGAAGTGCTTATCTACTGTATAACAGCTGATAAAAATAACCCACCTTCATTATCTTAAAAATGTTGAAAATTCTTTTAAATTCTAATCAGCTGTAAATCAACAAATAAACCTATTTAGTAAAAAGCTGTTGATAAAAGCATTATTCATTTAATATTCAAATGATAATTTTGTGTTATGGCAAATTTAAACGTGAGAAAATCAATACAAACCAAGATAGAATCTTTAAGTAAAGAGATTGAAAATCTGCAGTCAGAATTAGTAAAATGGGAAAAAATTGCAGCTGAATATGAAGTTAATTCTGAAAGCATAGATTTGATCTTATCTATACAACAACCAGAAAAAGCCGAAGGTGGACGGGCAAAGAAAGCAAAGCAAGTGTAACAGAATAAAGAAGGCTGCAAGATCAATTTAGATCGATCTTGCAGCCTTCTTTATAATGTTCTTTTTGTAAAATGAAATGATTCTGAATCAAGTTGAGGATGACCATCCAGGATACCTAACTTACTACATTCTCCATTTTCCTTACAGGTATTTTAGCCCTTGGCTTACCATTCTGTGGAGGATTTGATCCTTCCGTTTTTAAAGGTTCCTTAGCCTTCCCTTTTTTCTTAAACTTGCGGCCATACCAGATTAGAAAACCCGTGATTGGTAAACTTGCTCCAATTAGGGAAGCCAGGAATGCGAGCACTTTCCCCGGGAAACCCAAGATACTGCCTACATGAATATCATAATTCATCTTTCTCAGCTTGCCGCCAAAACCTGAATCCTCGTAAGGCACTGAATACACACCTTTACCTTTCAATTCCTGAAGCGTATGTTGATCAAAGGCATAACTTTGATTGTTATAGAACTGACCTTTAGTAGGATAAACGGTTACATTAATTACAGCTTTTGCTTTAGAGGTGTCAGGAAAAGTATAATAAAAACCTTCCGATTTAGGATGTTTTTTAATGACAGTGTTCCAGGCTAAATCCATCGCTTTCGCTGGCGTATAGAATTTCCCAACTTGTAAAGAATCAGATGCTAAGCGATCAAACTCCCCTAACTTTTCTCCACCGCTGGTTACCCAATATAAACCTTCACTATACCACCTGATGCCATATACCATTCCGGTTAAGGCAATAAATAATAAGAATATAAGCGAATAAAAACCAAGTACATTGTGCAAATCCAAATTCACACGTTTAAATGATGCACCCCATTTAATTTTAAAACTTTTATCGCGGGTAGATTTGTTCCATTTTTTAGGGTACCACCAGATTAAACCCGTAATCAGTAAAACCACAAAGATCAGCGTGCCATAATTCACAATTGGTCGGCCAATGGCAAAAGGCAACCAAAGAAAACGGTGACCGTTAAGGATAAAGCGAAAGAAATCTACCTGGCCTTTCTTGTGCACCACTTTACTAATCACTTCGCCCGTGTAAGGGTTAATGGTTAACGTTGTTCCTCCCCCCCGGCGGCCTTCTTCCTTTGCACCTTTCAAATTTAAGTTAATGGCCCTTCCCTGTTGATAGTTGGCGTAGACTGGCATTTTATCGGGGAACACACTGGCTGCAATAGCGGTGAGCTGACCAGGTGTAATTACTGGTTTATTTTGTTTTTCAATTTTGGTTTCAGGTTCCAGTAACCCGGTAATCTCTTCATTAAAAACCCAAATGCAACCGGTTAAGCAAACAATTAAAACAATAACACCAGATGCCAGTCCCAGCCAAAGGTGTAGCCATTTGTTAATTCTGGTAAATTGCGAATCTTTCCCTTTTTTCTTCGCCGGGTTGGTGTTATTTACTGTTGCCATTGTCTTGTTGATCGAAATAAGAATCTTTAATTAATATTGAAGTGCGTTAATTGCAGTGATTGTACCACCCTCAACCTTTAAGCCTTTTTTTGCCACTGCAATATCTGCGTCGAAAACATAAACATAACTTCCTTCGCTCGCTGTAGTGATCCCGATATAACCCGTTCTACCATCTCTTGGGGCATAATTATTTATCGTGGTTGTTTTGGTTATATCATTAGGCACGCCTGTTACCCATTTAAATGTTTTATTAATTACATCTACAATGGCAAATTTTCTAGCTAAGCCCTCTAATGAATTTGGCTGAGGATACATTTGCACCACAAACTTGCCCATGCCTACATAGCTTTGTCCGGCCATATGATGTCCGCCAGAAAGTTCTTCTACATTAAAGAAATAGCTTTTATCAAATTCTGTTGTGCCTTTATTAATTCGAATCACCGCAGATGGATTTTTGGAAGTAGGCTTGCTGGAGTTGGTGGCAGAAGCATAAGAAAAGGCATATGCATCGCCATTTTCTATCTCGACTAAGCCATTCGTAAAATACGCACCAATAAAACTGGTACGATTATCCTTAATTACCTTTTCCAGTTTTAATTCCGGATAGCTGTAAACCGCTACCCACGAACTATCAGGATAGGCAGTACCAAAAGCATCAGGTGCAGCACCTTTAATGCTCATATAGGGCATAAAAAGCTTCTCGCCAACCTGCGTTGCCCAGGTAAAATGTGCGCGCTCACCATTTCCGGCAAGTTTTACAATGTTGACTTGCTGCTCGCCTACAATCTGGTATTTCCGGGCATCAATTTTAAAAAAACTAGAAAATTCATTTCCAGATCTCGGAATTTTAGCCAGGAAAATATCATCCTTAACTGGTGCGAAAAGTTGAACAGTTTCCGTTTGAAAATTGGTTAGCTTATTTAGCTTTCCGGTTGCATCCAGTCGGTATGTGGTTACCGCTCCTGGATTTCCTTGTCCGTATAACAAACTGAAAAATCGGTTTCTATGGGTTAAATAGTAACGATAAGAACCATCTTGCTCAATACCATTTCCTTGTGTAGTCACCGTACCCTCATCTAAACTATTTGCAGTTAAAAGATAATCAGCAATGCCCGATGTACCAATTGGTGTTGCGGAGATGATAAATTTCGTTGCTCCGGTAAGCTCGTTATCCACGTCTACAACTTCTGAAGAGTCCAGTTCTTTATCGCAAGCCGCAAACAAAGCGACGAAGGATAAACCTAAAAATGGAAGTAAATATTTAGTTTTCATATTCGTATTTCTTAAAATTTATGATTTGTTGCTACTGAAAAAATACCTCACTTTAGCATAAAACGCCCTTCCTGGTTTTTGTAAAGAAAAGTTATCATAGATGCGGTTGTTCACGAGGTTTTTGCACTCCAAACCAATGTTGAATTTGCCACCGCCTAATGTATAAACTGCATTAACATCCTGCATCCATTGTCTCGGAATATCATATTTCGTATCGGCAGTACCCTGACTTGGCCATGAAAGGTAATAAGCATGAACGTACAATACATTATAGCCAAGGGTTAAAGTATTGCCTTTTTTGCCAACGTTATTAAAGAAAAGTGAGGCATCTGCATTACCAAAAAGATAAGGCATGTTTGGAATGCGATCCTTGTACAAAGGACTTTCCATGGTTTGCCCCTGCTCAAAACGGGTATTGTTTCTTAAGTTCTGGTAAGTTAGATTCACCCCTGCAGTAAATAACTGCTTGTAAGAATAACGCACTTCAGATTCAAAACCCAAATTGGTTACATCAGCCAGGTTACCATTTACCTGCTTGGTTTGATTATTATTTAATTGCGGCCTGATAAAGTCTTTCGCATCGCGATACATCACGTTACCATCAAAGCTAAAACGATGAATTTGATTTAGCTGCGCCTGATAGCTGAAACCCAGGTTATAGTTGTTACTTTGCTCAGGTTTCAGGTTAATATTCCCTTCAAGGTTTAATAAATCGCCAAAAAGTTCGTCAGTTTCCGGTAGTCTGTAACTCTTCTCAAAAGAGGCCTTCAACTGGAAGTTAGGTACGATAAAATAAGTTGATGCAATGCCGTAACCCGTTTTGCTATAACTGTTTTCCTGCTGAAGATACGCTACATCGCCCCAGTTGCCGCTTGGATTATAACTTTGTGCATATTTATTAGATTGATAAAATTGCTTGGCGAAAACAGAGGTATTCCATTTCTCTGAAGGACTGAATTTGTAACCCAAACCTAAAACGTTCTTATTGTTTTTACGTGGCTGCTCATAACTCTGGCTCTGTGGAAAAAGCTCGTCAGATCCTTTTCTGTTAAATGAATTGTAAACATTATTTAAAGAGAAGGAATGTTGCTCATTAATGGTATAAGTTAGGTTTGCCGTGGCCAGACCATTGTTGTTACGGAATTTATACATCGAACGCTCACGCTCACTTCCTGCTCCGGGATATTCTTTATATTCCTGGAACCAGTTGTAACGGCGATATACTGTATCAATATTTTGTTCGGTACCAAAGTTGAAGTTACCATTAACGCGAAGATCAAGCCCTTTTACAAACAAATCTTTCTTTTGGTATTTTACAGTTGGCATTAAAATGCTTCCCCTCCTATGCCAGTCGCCGAAAACGCTCACCATCCTGGCGCCTGTTTGCACCTCCGAGTAGTTTTTTCCAACCGTTAAGCCAAACATTAACTGATCTGCGAATGATTTGTTTACCACCCCGGCACTTGCAATTAAGGTTTCGTTGTGATAGGTATCATTGAACCTTTTAACCACCTGGTTTCTAAAGTATCTACCATCAAAAGAAGCCACATCTGTAGTCACTTTATAATCGTTATCGGAATAGTTCTGAAAAGCATTTAACTGTACTTTGAAACCTGATTTTGAAGTATAACCCGCGTTAACGGCTGATTTATGCGTATTAAAAGAACCATAAGAATAAGAGGCATCTACATAACTACCTGTGCTATTATCGGTTACGATATTAATAGCTCCTCCCAATGCATCTGAGCCCAACCAAACCGGAACCACTCCTTTATATACCTCTACACGTTGTGCCAGGTTAATTGGAATATTGTTGATCTGGAACGATGACCCAAAATTATCCATGGGTACACCATCAATAAAAAACTTTACCTGCCGTCCTGTAAACCCGTTCAAAGAAAAATCCATTCTAGAACCTAGTCCCCCAGCCTCTCTCACGCGAACACCAGATACTCGATCCAGTGCATGAGAGATATCTAAAGTACTGTTATGTAGCTTTTTGGCATCAATAGAGGTCACATTAAAAGCCTGTCGGTTTACCTGCTGATTCGCTGTTCTGCCAATCACGTTTACCGTTTCCATATCTTCTGAAGATTCGGCAAGACTGAAGCTTAATTTGTTGTCTTGATTTTCAGCGACATTTATTTCTTTTTTGATCGTTTTGAAACCAACGGCAGATATCTGGATTTGATAATTTCCAGCTTTAACGTTAGCGATGCTAAAACTTCCATTCTCGTCCGTTACGGTGCCGTAAGTAGTTTTTTGGATTTTAATAGTGGCGCCCGGAACAGGCCCGCCAGAAGCACTTTTGATTTGCCCTGAGATACCGGAAACCCGGTTTTGAGCGAAGGTAAAAATTACACAGGCACATAGTATGCCCAATAGCAAAATTTTCTTAATTTGCATGACTTTTAATGGAGATTAAAGGTTACCCGGTTTTCCGGTAGCCACACGGGTCTGAACCGTGTGGCATTTTTTTGATCCCGCAAATATAAGCCCTATTTAGATCAAGTCCAAATAAGATTTGATTAATTTGGGTACTTTATCCTTTTAGTACTGCAACAAAGTCGATGCATATGATCTTGCCAAATTAACAAGCTGTTGGTCAGGCAAGTTGAAGCAAAAAGTTAAAATGCATTTCTGCTCTTCAAAACTTTTTTGTAAAAGAAAATAAGGAATCAAAAACGGCAGCTCACTTACAATCTATTGCCTTTCCATAAAAGCCTGTTGGCGCAGGAGAAATATATGGAATACCAAGATTTGCAGACCTGATAATAAGCAATAATCCCATGGCTAACATGAACCAGGGTATAAGTTTTTGGGTATTAAAGGCAATATATCTTTTGATGAAAATTCCACCCAGAGAAACCATGAGCAAGAGTGGCGTGGTGCCAATGCCGAATAGAAACATAAAAATGCCGCCATCCGTGAAGTTTCCAGTATTAAGGGCGGTGGCCAGCGCCAGGTAAACCATTCCACAAGGGATAATTCCATTTAAAGCGCCAGCGAAAAAGCCCCAGAGCGGCAACTGAAAAACATAACCCATTAATTTGCTGATCGGGCGTAGTAAATGATTTTGTAAGGTAGAAAACCGCTTTACATATTTTGGTACAAATTGCAACGATGTGAAAGTGATTAATAAAATACCGATGATGGTACTTAAAGTCTGCTGATTACTAAATACCGTGATCGTTCCTCCCAAAATTCCCACTAACATTCCGAGCAAACTATAAATGAGAATTCTTCCAAACTGATATAAAAGCAGCTGCACGGCAGCACCAGAAATATTTTGCTTTTGAAAAGGCATGCCTAGCATAATCGGTCCGCACATTACAGCGCAGTGCAAACTGCCGAACAGGCCCATTAAAAATGCAAGCGGCAGGAAATCCATTATAACGTGAGGTTAGTTTTATAGAAAAAATCTTTCTCTTTACTTTGCCACTGAATCTGGAGAAACCAAAGCCCCTTTTGCAAATGGATCCTATCTACCAAGATCAAATGTTCCGCTCCGATGGTTTTTCCTTCCAGTTTCAGGTCTGCTGCTTTGTTTGAGGGGCGCATAAAAACTAAATGATAAGTGGCACTATCTTTCATACTGATGATTAATTGTTCTTCGCTCACCACTATTTTGGGTTGCGCATCTTCATTTAGCATATTTTGTTCTGCGTTATAAATTGAATTATAGGTAATCCCCTTTTCATAATAATCTTCGTCTACCAACGCATCACCATCGTGTTTCATAAACATATAAACCACCATGGCCATAATGAACAGCATAAAACAACCCATTCCTAATAAAATCTTACTTCCCCAATTCATATTCATCTGTTGATTATTTTAATGATTATCTGGCTGTGCGAAGAAGTTCGTATTGGCCATGCTTAATACCTTCCCATCTACCACAACCTCGAAGGCGGCATCCATTTTATATGCTGTAATGTTTTTATTATTCCTGATTAGAAAAAAAGTAATCTGCGCAGAGCCATCCTTTGGAAGCACATTGGCGGCCTGGATAAATTCAATTTTATCTTGATGATTTTTAGCCCTGAATGTAAACCGCACTTTTTGATTGGTTTTATTAATCAATTCTGCATTGTACAGATTACTGGTTTGGTTCTCGCCTCTACCTTGATAGAGTGTGCCACTGGCTCTCAAAACAGTGGTTTCTATCGCCTCCCGTTTGTAAATCAATGCAGAGAAAACCATAAATACCACAAACAGTACAGCGGCATAACCATATGCTTTGAACCCGATTTTAAAAGGCTTCTGTGCGCTAATGTAATCCTGATTATAAAATCCAATCAGCCTTTCGGGCTTATTCATTTTTAGCATTACCTCATCACAGGCATCAATACAGGCAGTGCAGTTTACGCATTCCATTTGCGTTCCTTTTCTAATGTCGATACCCGTTGGGCAGACCTGAACGCACAAGCCACAATCTACACAATCGCCTTTCTTTTCTGCAGCAACATGCCTTTGGATTTTCCCCCTGGGTTCTCCCCGATTAGAATCATAAGCCACGATGAGGCTCTGATTATCCAATAAAACGCCCTGTAGCCGTCCATAAGGGCAAATGACGATACAAACAGCTTCCCTTAAATAAGCAAAGACTCCGTAAAAAATTAGGGTAAAAAGCCAAATGGAAATGAAACCGGAAACATGTTGATTAACTGGTTCTATAATAATTTTGAAAAGTTGATCAGAACCAATGAGGTAGGCCAGGAACGTATTGGCAATGGCAAAGGAAATCAGCAGAAAAATAAAATGCTTAGCACCCTTTTTAAAAATCTTTTCTTTATTCCAATTTTGCGCATTTAGTTTTTTCTGATGCTGGGCATCACCTTCAATCCAGTATTCTATTCTCCGGAAAACCATTTCCATAAAAATGGTTTGCGGACAGGCCCAACCACACCAGAGCCTGCCCAGAACAACGGTAAAGCAAACAATAAAAATGACAAAAATGAGCATCGCCAGGGCAAAGAGATAGAAATCTTGTGGGGTGAAAATAAGTCCGAAGAATACAAATTTACGGGCTATAAAATTTAACAATACCCACTGTTCGCCATTCATTTTTAAGAAAGGACAGGCGAATAAAAGCAATAGCAAAGCATAACTTACCCGCTTGCGGTAAGTATACAGTTTCCCTGAAGGTTTTTTAGGGTATAAAAAACGCTTGCTATTGTCTTTATCTTTCTGTAGCATCTTTGGCTTTCAAACTATCTGCCGGTTCTTTCATGGCATTATCCTGTGGATTTTTCTCTGCATACTTTTCTCCCTGAGCTGCTTTCGCGCTTGCCGGATTTGTTCCTGCCAGGGTTAAAATAAAGTTTGCTACCGCGCTAATTTGTTTAGGGTTAAGGTTTTTCTCCCAGCTAATCATTCCTTTTTCCGGCACGCCGTATTTTATGGTTTTGAACACGTTATTAATGCCACCGCCATGAAGCCAGAATTCATCGGTTAGGTTCGGGCCAATAAGTCCCTGGCCTTTGTCGCCGTGACATACCTTACAGTTTGCTTCGAAGATGTTTTTACCTTCCGCCAGAACAGCCTCTGTATTATCAACTTTTACTGTTGTCTCGTCTATTGCATTTGCAGACTTTTGAAGATAAGCAGCTTTTTCAATCTTTGCCTGCGCCATTTCATTTTCGTATTCCTGATCCTGAAGATCGCCATAACCACCAATGTGATAATAGAACAGGTAGGCAAAAGCGATAATCATCGTTCCAAAGAAAAGGTAGTTAAACCAAGCCGGAACGGGATTATTCAGCTCCTTGATTCCATCGTAAGCATGGTCTATTTCCAATTCCTTCTCCTGTTCCATTGGTTTTAAACTCAATAGCTTTTCCCAGATGGAGGCACCTTTTTTCTTTCCTTTTAACCAGTCGTCGTAATTTAATGGTTCAGCTTTAAGGGGCGCCTGATAAGGAGTTGGGTGGAGTTGTTCCTGGTACATTACTTTGAAAGCATTGAGTAAGGTAACCGATACAAAGACCAGAACAACAAGAAATAATAGCAGAACAACAATCAACATTTCAGTCTGCGATAATCCTAATGAGGGTTCAGAGGACTGAACAGTTTCGACCATCGTTTTCTTATCATCAGCAAAAACAGCAAGCTGAATAACTAATAATAAGGTAAATAGGCTAATCTTCTTCATGCGCGGTAGATTGATTTTCTGTGAGCGGCAATTCGCTCATTACTTCGATATGTTTTTTATTTAATTTGAGAAGATAAATGCCTACGATAATGAAAAACACCATAAACATAATCAGCGAACTGATGAGGTAAAGCTCTCCTCCGGCCAGGTCTTTTATTTGATTGAACATAAATTTAATTGGTTGGAATTTTCTCTTTATTTGCTTTAATATCAGTACCTAAACGTTGCAGATAAGCAATGATGGCCACAATCTCCCGATCGCTTTTCACCTTGATATTATTTTGCTTCAATTCGGCCGAAATCTTTAAAGCCTGAATGTTAAGGTCTTCATTTGCCTGTTGATCATAACCAGCTGCATAAGGTACACCAAGCATTTGCATCGCTCTAATTTTGCTTGCAGTGGTGCTGATATCCAGTTTCTGGTCTACTAACCAAGGATAAGGTGGCATAATACTTCCTGGCGACATTGATGTCGGATCTACCAGGTGATTAAAATGCCAGGCATCAGAATATTTACCTCCAATGCGGTGCAAATCTGGCCCCGTACGCTTACTGCCCCATAAAAACGGGTGATCATATACAAATTCTCCAGCTTTGCTATATTCACCATACCGTTCAGTTTCTGAGCGGAAAGGGCGAACGGTTTGAGAATGACAGTTTACACAACCTTCGCGGATGTATAAATCTCTCCCCTGTAGCTCTAGCGCCGAATAAGGTTTTACACTAGCAATAGTTGGCACATTCGATTGAATGGTAAATGTAGGCATCATTTCCACCATCCCGCCAATCAGGATAATGATCAATGAGAACACCATAAACTTTATCGGCTTACGCTCTAACACCCTGTGCCAGGCTTTATCTGCAGCAGAATGATCTACAATTTCTTTCGTTAAAGGCATGGCTTCGGCTGGCTCATTAGCAACCAGCTTTGCACTCCTCATGGTTTTCACCAGGTTATAAGTCATGGCAATTACACCCGCCAGGTACAAGGCACCCCCTATTGACCGTAAGATGTGCATAGGGATAATTTGCAAAGTGGTAGCGAGGAAGTTTGGATATTTTAACAAGCCTTCTGCAGTAAATTCTTTCCACATTAAACCCTGCGTAAAACCTGCCCAATACATGGGGATGGCATAAAAAAGAATCCCCAGGGTACCAATCCAGAAATGAAAGCCTGCTAATTTTTTAGAATATAACTCTGTTTTGTAAATTCTAGGGATTAACCAATACAAAACGCCGAAAGTTAAGAATCCGTTCCAGCCTAATGCGCCTACGTGTACGTGAGCCACGATCCAATCGGTAAAGTGTGCTACACCGTTGATTTGTTTCAGGGAAAGCATGGGTCCTTCGAAAGTTGCCATCCCGTAGGCTGTTAAGGCCACTACCATAAATTTCAGCGTAACATCTTCCCGCACTTTGTCCCAGGCACCACGAAGGGTGAGTAAACCGTTAATCATTCCGCCCCAGCTTGGCGCAATTAGCATAATGGAAAAGGCTACGCCTAAAGACTGCGCCCAACCTGGTAATGAGGTGTACAATAAATGGTGTGGACCTGCCCAGATGTAAATAAAAATCAGCGACCAGAAGTGAAGAATACTCAGTTTATATGAATACACTGGTCTTCCAGCCATTTTCGGCAGGAAGTAATACATCATGCCCAAATAAGGCGTGGTTAAAAAGAAGGCCACTGCATTATGTCCATACCACCATTGTACAAGCGCATCCTGAACGCCTGCATACACATAATAGCTTTTCAGGAAAGAAATTGGCAATTCAAATGAATTTACAATGTGCAATACCGCAATGGTAACGAAGGTGGCAATGTAAAACCAGATGGCTACGTATAAATGGCGTTCTCTCCTTTTAAAAATTGTACCGAACATATTCACACCAAATACAACCCAGATTATAGTAATGGCAATATCTATCGGCCATTCCAGTTCGGCATATTCGTGTGAGGTGGTGTAACCAAGCGGAAGGGTAATCACTGCGGATACTATAATTAGCTGCCAGCCCCAGAAATGAATTTTGCTTAAAATATCGCTAAACATCCTGGCTTTTAGCAGGCGTTGCAAGGAATAGTAAACGCCCATGAAAATAGCATTCCCCACAAAGGCAAAAATTACCGCATTGGTGTGTAAGGGTCTGATTCTCCCAAAGGTGGTGTATTGGTTGCCTAAATTCATTGCAGGTTTGAACAGCTGCATAGCGGCCAGCAAGCCTACGGTCATCCCGATAATCCCCCAAACGAGGGTGGCGATGCCGAAGTTTCTGACAATTTTGTTATCGTAAGTAAATCGCTCTAATTGCATAAACAGAAATGTTTTGTTTGTATTTATAATTCAAAGGTATCCTGCCCGGAGCAAGTAAAGGATGATGCGGCTTAGCTGGAAAAGTGATCTTCTTCACTTTTTTCTTCTGTTACTTCATCATCAAAAAGTATGCGTACACCAGGCGTGTAAACATCATCGTTCTGCCCGGTTTTAGCGGCCCAGATAAAAGCACCGAGAAAGATGAGTGCCATTAAAACACTGCAGCCTACCAAAAAATAAAGAATATTCATAAAGCTTTTCGATTAGTAATGTGTATTAGAATACCGTTTGAACAGTTTATTTTTGTTTTTAACCACCCCGCCCTTTGGGCACCACTCTAAAGGACGAGACACTTTTTTTAGGACGAGACAGGCGATCGTAATTCCCCTCTTTCAGAAGGGTGGTTGCAGACCGGGGTATAAAAAGCAGTAAATATTATCGAACTCAGATAAATAACTTGTTTTTACGGGCAAAAATCCGGGTGGCGAAAGTGGTGAAGCAAATAATCGTTACCGTACTGATTGGCATTAAAACCGCAGCAACCAAAGGATAAAGTGTGCCCTGAACAGCATAATAAATTCCGATGCTATTGTAAAGCGTGGCAATAACGAAGCTGGCTTTGATGATCTTGATTCCATCTTTACTTAAACCAATAAAGTTCGGCAATAAGCTGAGCGAATTGCCTTTTATAATGGCATCACAGCCCGGCGTAAAATTATTGATGTCGTCTGTAATGGCAATTCCGAAATTACTCTGTTTCAGCGCCCCGGCGTCGTTCAAACCATCACCCAACATCATTACGGTTTTTTCTTTGGCCTGTAAATTCAAAATCGCCTCTAATTTTTGGTGTGGACTTTGCCTTAACCTAATGGTGGTTTTTTCAGGGAAAATTGTACCAAGTTTTTTTTCATCTTTATCAGTATCACCAGAGCGTACCTGAAGATCAAACGACTGACCTAACGCATACATCAATGTATTTAATCCTGGTCTCCACTCCTGTTCAATTACAAAATTCCCGATATAAAGATCATCAATAACTACATGCACACTGCCAATAGCTTGCTGACGGGCGGCTTTTAAATTAGAAGACAGGCTTCCTGCATAAACATTGGCTCCATTGATCATCCCAGACAAGCCTTTTCCCGGAGTTTCAACATAGTTTTTGACCAAAAAAAACTCTTTAATATTTAATTCCTTCAAGATATGCCGGCTCAATGGATGCGAGGAATTTCTAAAAAGAGAAGCCAAAATTTGTTTCTCGAGATCACTAATCGATCCATTGAAGGAAACCGCAGCATTTTTCGTGGTGGTCAGCGTTCCAGTCTTATCAAAAACAATGGTATCACATTTCGCAAGCTGCTCCACTGCGTCTGTATTTTTAACATAAAAGCCTTTCTTATCAAAGACGGATAAAATTGCAGACAATGTGAAAGGCGTACTCAATGCCAGTACACAAGGGCAGGCTACAATAATTACTGCTGTAAAGGCCGACCAGGCCTTATGACTGTCTTGCTGAAAAAGCCAGTAAGCAGTAGCCGAAAAGGCAAGTATGAACACGCCTAAACTGAAATATTTCGCAATGCTATCGTTAAAGTTCTGCTTTAGAACATCATTTTTATAATGTTCGTGATTCCACAATCCGGTTAAATAACTTTGCGAAACGGGTTTGATCACTTCCAGTTCTATGGCCTCACCCGTTTGGCGACCGCCAGCATAAATTATTTCGCCCAAAACTTTGTGTACCGGATCAGATTCGCCCGTTACAAAACTCATATCCATCCAGGCATCACCTTTCATTAAAATGGCATCAGCCGGAACCAGTTCGCCATTTCGGATCCACAACCGATCGCCAATTTTTACATCATTAATAGAGACTGGCTTTTCTTTTCCATCATTTAATGTCGTAACCGCAATAGGAAAATATGAACGATAATCCCGATCGAAAGAAATGTGGTTGTAAGTACGTTGTTTCAGCCATTTCCCCATTAAGAGCAGGAAAACCAAGCCTGTAAGTGTATCAGCAAAACCCGGCCCGCTACTAAAAATGACTTCAAATGCTGTTCTTAAAAACAATACTGTAATGATCAGTGCCAGCGGTGTATCTAGGTTAATGTGTTTATGTTTGATACTGGTAATCGCGGATAGGAAATAATCTTTACCGCAATAAAAAGCTGCCGGAATAGAGAAAGCTAGGTTGAGCCAGCCAAACAAACTCTGAAACTGTTTTTCGAAGCCAGACAAACCAAAATATTCTGGAAAGCTAAAAAGCATCACATTGCCCATTAAAAAGCCAGCAACAGCAATTTTCAAAATCAGGGTTTTATCTAATCCATTCTGGTGTTCTTTCACCACATCCTGAAGACTAATCAAGGGTTCATAACCTACCTGTATTAATGTTTCCACCAGTTGTCGTAAAGAGATTTCTTCATGATTAAAAGTGATGCTTACCTGCTTCCTGATGAAGTCAATTCTCGAGCTGAATATTGCAGGATTAATTTTATATAAATGCTCAAGTAACCAGATACATGAACTGCAGTGAATAGCTGGGATATAAAAAGTTATAATACTTGAATCTTTATCTTTATAATCAATTAACTGTGCAATAATGGATGGCTCATCCAGATATTCTAATCTGGCTTCCTGCTTAAACCGCTGACCAGGATTTTGGTTATACGCATAATAATTACAAAGGTTATTTTCTGCTAAGATCTGGTAAACGCCTTTGCATCCGGCACAGCAAAAGTCTTTATCTTCAAATTGATAAGTTACTTCAGGCAAATCCTCACCACAATGATAACAGATAGATTGGAGTGCGGTTTCATGTCGTTCTTTCATGGTTTAAAACTTTAAATGGCAGCACTGAATATTTTGGTTGCAGGTTGTTTAGCCCATAGCTTTTCATCGAAAGCCATACAGATATTTCTCAGAAATGATTTACCAGCATGAGTTACACGAACTTCTTTGTCGGTTACCTGAACCAATCCATCTGCTATTAGCGGAGATAGCCTCTCATATACTTGCTTTGGAATTTCATGAATATAGGAGGTGATTTCCCGGCACATCACGTTCAAAATGTGCTGACGGATCTCCAGATCCTCATTTGACAGCAGATGTCCTTTTTCAACAGGCAATTCACCTTCGTTAACACGCTCCAGATAAGCTTCTACTGTTTTAGGGTTTTGGGCAAAAGCATTCCAGCCGTCGCTAATAGAAGAAACACCCAATCCAATTAATAAATGCGTATGCTGATCGGTGTAGCCCATGAAATTTCTGTGTAGCTGATGTTTCTGGCTGGCTATACAAAGCGAATCATTATTAAGGCCAAAGTGATCCATACCAATATCGTGATAGCCCACATCCATCAACATCCTTTTACCCAATTGGTAAAGCGCAAATTTCTCATCACCAACCGGAAGATCTTTTTCTGTATAATGTCGTTGGCCGGGCTTGAGCCAGGGCACATGTGCATAACTATAAAAGGCAATGCGGTCTGGCCGCATCTGAATTACTTCTTTAAGTGTACTACTTAATCCACTGATATTCTGAAAAGGTAAACCATAAATCAAATCAAAATTTATAGAAAGGTAACCCATTTTCCTGGCTTGCTCCGTAACCGTAAGAACCTGCTTTGGCGTTTGAAATCTATTAATCATCAATTGCACTTTCGGATCAAAATCCTGAATCCCGAGACTAAGTCTTTTGAAACCCAACTCATACAAAGTTTCTAGATGGATCAAGGTGGTATTGGCTGGATGGGCTTCAAAGGAAAGTGAAGATTCGGGTGTCAACACCGCATGGTCTAGGATACCTGCAATCAAAGTGTGTAAATTTTCTGGGTGAAAGAAAGTTGGCGTACCACCGCCTAAATGCAGTTCCTTTATTTTCGGTTGCTCCCCTAATAGGTTCAAATACATCTTCCACTCTGCCAAAACAGCTTCGATGTATGGCATTTCTACCGCATGATTTTTAGTGATCCTGGTATTGCATCCACAGTAAGTACATAAACTTTCGCAAAATGGCAGATGAATATAAAGACTTATCCCTTCTTCATGATGCTGAGCGTAGATTTGCTGAACAGACTTCTGCCATTTAGCTGCGCTAAAACTCTCGCGATCCCAATATGGTACAGTTGGGTAACTGGTGTATCGCGGTGCAGCAACATTGTATTTCTTTAAAAGGGCAGCTGTTTCCATTATTTCAATACTTTAACCACAGCACAATTATTTTGACAACAACAGGCTTTGCCGACGCATTTTCCAGACGACCACTGATCAAGATTTTTAATCACCTGTTCCATTCGGGATTTTGGATCCTGGTTTCCATCAAGCAAGGGCACATTGGCTACCTTCATGCCAGCACGACCGGCCGCCAGCAAATCCAGGTGATTGGTTTCCGAGGATGAAGTTGCAATATATTTGATGCCTATTGCTTTCAATCCGTTTATCATCTCTGCAGTCAAGTCGTCTTGATTAAACACGAGCAACGCCTCCTTACCTGTAGCGAAAGATAAAGTATCTATCGTTAAACTATTGGCAATTATCGTAATATCATGTTTTTTATAATTGGCGAGCACCAGCCATTCTTTCTCGGCAGCTTTAATGTTATATGCGATTGCTTTCATGTACAAATTTTCTTGTACACAAAAATAAAGCAGCCATCACCCAGATAGGATGAGGCTGCTTAGACTAAAAAGTGACGTTAATTACTTTTATCAGAAATAGAATAATGATGTCACTGTTTTACATTCCGTAATTTACTAATCGACAAGATATTGATCGCGTTTCCGGTCTTATCAATGAGTTTTTCATCTTTAAAGTCTGCGAGCATTCTGCTGATGGTTTCGCTGGCTGTACCCACCAGCGCCGCTAAATCATCTCTGGAGATTTTGATGGTACAGCTGTCGCTTTCCGCACCACCGAATTTCTCGGCAACCTGTAATAATGCCTCTGCCACACGTTTCCGTACAGAAGAATATGCCAATTGCAGCATTTGCTTTCCCTTATCCTGAACGCTTTCAGACAACAAGGCAATAAATGTTTTAGATACGGCCTGATGACTAAGCAGGTACTCCAGGAAATCTATTTTTGGAATCTGGATAATTTCTGATGTGGCAAGTGTAGCTGCATTTTCATTATAAAGCACACCGTTACAAAGGCTTTCATAACCAAAGAACTCTCCATCATGAAATAACCCAGATGATAATTCCCGGCCATCTTTAAATCGCTTATAAGTCTTCACCTGACCTTTTACAAGGTAGTAAAGATGCGTCGGCTCATCTTCTTCTACATAAATGATTTGTTTTGGCGAAACCGATCTTACTTTACCTTTTGCTTTAAGTTCAGCCAAAACAGCCTCTACACTTCCAACAGAAGCACCAATCGTTTTAGATTGCTGTTTCTTTTTAAACCTGCTTTCAATAGCTTTAAAAAGCTCAAGATCATCAAAAGGCTTGGTTAAATAATCATCAGCCCCCATTTCCATCCCTTTTCTCATGTCTGCCCGTTCGGTTTTAGCGGTGATGAAGATGAAAGGAATATTGGCTGTTTGCGGATTTTTATTAATCAGATATAACACCCCGTAACCGTCGAGTTCAGGCATCATGATATCGCAAAGAATCACATCAGGCAGGTGCTTCAAGGCAAGGTCTACACCAATTTTGCCGTGCTTTGCCGTATAAGTTTCGTAGCCAGCCAAATCAAGCACTTCTGCTGTCCCTTCCCGGATATCGTCATTATCTTCTATAATTAGTACTTTTTTACTCATCATAATATTATAAAATGATAGCTGGTTTATTTAGATGGAAAGGTAAGCGTAAAAACAGTTCCTGAATGTTGTTCACTTTTGCAGGTCACTACACCATCCATCAGGCTCACATATCGCCTAACAATGTTTAGTCCCAATCCAGTTCCCGGAATATCTCCTGTATTGTGCGCCCTGAAGAAAGGCTCGAAAAGGTTATGCTGATCAACATCCGGGATCCCAATCCCGTTATCCTTCACTTCCAAAATCAGCTCTTCATCTTTCAAAATGGTATTGAATTGTATTAAAGTATCTTCACCAGAATACTTTATTGCATTTGATATTAGATTGATTATACAGTTCTTAAGTAAATTTTGATCAAGCAATACATTGGCCCTGGTGCCGGTATGCTCGTAAATGATGTGCTGATTCTGTTTGGTCATTAACTGCATCTCTTCGGCAATTTCTTCTGCAAAACTAATGATATTAAACACCTGTGCTGTGGCCTCTACCTTACCGGCTTCGAGTTTCTCGAGCGATAAGAAATCATTCAGAATGGTTGTGAGATTATTAATCGAATTTTTGATTTTGGCCGTATGTTTTTCTACGTTGGCGACATCCTGTTTTACCGTATATTTATCAATCAGCGAAGCTGATAATTGCATGGAACTTAATGGTGTTCTAAATTCGTGCGAAGCCATAGAAACGAAACGTGTTTTGAGTTGGTTTAATTCTTTCTCCTTCTCAAACAGTGCACTCATATTTTCTTTGGCCATTTCCAGTTCAGAAACCAGTTTAACAAGATCTTTTGTTCGTTCTCTAATCTTCACTTCCAGTTTTTCGGTGTAGCTTTTAATCTGTTCCTCATTAGCCTTTTCTTTCGAAAGATCATGAATAAAGCCAGTATAAATTTTACGATCGCTAAATTTTACTTCACTTACCCCAAGCCTGAAAGGAAAAGTAGAACCGTCTTTCTTTTGGCCATGCACTTCCCTGCCAATCCCGATAATATGTTTTTTCCCCGTTTCATTATAATTATGGATGTATCCATCATGTCGAAGTTTATCTGGTGCAGGCATCAGCACTGACACGTTCTTTCCTACTAACTCTGCCCTGTCATAGCCGAAAAGCATCAGTGCGGCAGGATTTAAATGTTCAATAATTCCCTTATCATCAATGGTAATGATTCCATCAATTGCATTCTCTATAATTGCATCTAAAAATTTCGATCTGTCCATTTTGCCTTTTGTGTGGCTATAAATATAAGTTTATTCAATCCGTAGCAAATCTAATCGCTCTTTTGAAATATTCAACTGAGTTTGAATCAAATCTAAGGTTTGATCAGCATCATCTGTGATTTCGTTAAAAAGCCTTTTGTAATAAGAAATCCCTTCACAAAGTTGCAATTTAAAATGATTGAGTTGCTTCTTCTTTTTATCAGTGAAATCGTTGCACACTTGTTGCAACTCACCTTGCAGATAGTCAATATACAAACCCAGTTCCTTTACAAAAAAATGTGGCCGCTCAATTTTTTCAAGCAAATTTAACCGACCATAGATATGTCCTACCATCTCTTCTAAAGAATAAATCCCCGAAAAATACGCTAGATTAGGTCCGGGGCATATTGCTACTGCTTTACTTTCTTTAGGTTTACTGATCTCATATTTAAGGTAAGTAGATGAACACAATCCTTCGCACAAGCATATTTTTTCTGTCACAGCCTCAAATTGTTCTTTAAATTCTTCCGCTGTTAAACCCAAAGATTCCAACTGCTTGATCTTTAAATGCTGGTATTTTCTGGATGCCGTACAAATGGCCTGCTCTGTAAACTCCGTATTGTTGCAAAGTAACTTTTTGGTGCAGGGGCTTCCCGGTCTGTGTTTTTCTATCCGACCTAGCCGTTGCCCTTCTATGCTGCTACTTCTAAAATTGTTAAATTGAATGCCCAATGGCGAAGAATTGCTTAAATAAAAATCTCTTTCAGTTGCATTAGCTAGTGTATTTAACGTAACGTCATCAACATTAGTCACTTCTGGTACTAACAAAAAAGGACTTCCCCATCCTGTTGCATCCAGACCATAATGGTGGATCAAAAACAGATTCTCTTCGGCAGTACCAATTCCGCCTTGCACGGTAATCCGTTGCCTTGGCAGGTCTTTCAAATTCAAATCTTTTTGCTGCAATGCAGGTTGATAAAGCGCAAAAAGTTCTTGCAGCATCTCTTCCCGCTTCACTTTAAATTCTTCCAGAATTGGTCCGAGTAAATAGCCTTCAGTAGCGAAAGCATGCCCACCGCAGTTTAAGCCAGATTCAATTCTAAATTCCGAAACCCATAAACCCTTTTTAGCTAAAAATTTTGCCTGAATTAAAGCCGACCGAAAATCGCTTACTTTCAGAATGATTTTCTTTTTCATCTTACCTGATTCATCAGGAAAAAAATCTCCAAACTGTGCAAGGTAGCTGTATAAACGTGGGTTCATTCCTGCAGATAAAATTACCGATGAGGAAAGTTCGCTTTTTGCAAAACCGCGTAAAGCGGCAAGTGCATCCGTATTTTCATCGCCTGCAAATTCATTTTCCACGAAATTCATCTTGTCTACTTTGGCCATAATGTTTACGTCTATGGCACCAGATTTAATTTTATTCCGCAATACGTGCTGAAACCTGGCTTTATGTTCTCCTTCGGGATAATCCATCATCAGTTCATATCCGTTTTTTAAACTGGATCCTTCGGGCAACAGTTCAAAATACTTGCAGATGTCGCTTCCGGCATCGAATGCCTGCTTTTTAATTTCCGCTACCTGACTTGCAATGGCATCGCTTAAAAAATTCAAATAAGTGGTAATCCTGGATGCCCTGCTATCGGTTGAAGATTTTGGGATGGGCGAAAAACTTAGATTCATCTTCCGCATATGGTATTCCCTGATTCGCTCAATTAATTCATCATCTACGATAGACAAAACAGAAGAAATACCGTATCGGGCAACTTTTAAGGGAGTGTCTATAGAATATCCCAGACCTAAAACCGGGATATGAAAGGTATGTGGCATAGTAATTTCTTTAATATACAAACCTATTTAATACATCTAAACCAGTAGCAGATGTTCATTACCTTATAATATGATGTGGATCACTTTTTGCAAATTAAGCTTTGATAAATTTTCTTTAACACCCCATTACCCACTAAGATTTAAAACTTAAAAAGCCCGAAAATTAAAATCAGAAAGTTGTATTATTTTCTAAAACCTTTAAGGCACGGTGCTGTTTTTAAATGAAAAGAAAAAGATATGGGATTTTTAAAAACAGCATTGATAGGCGCTGCAGTTTATGCAGGCTTTAAATACATCACCAAAAAGGATCCGATTACCGGAAAATCGGTAGTGGATGATTTAAAAGAGAAGGCACCTGAATGGAAAGAGAAGGCCAAAGGTTATCAAAGAGAATTTGAAACGAAGTTCCAGAACGTAGAAAACGATTTGACCAGATGACTGTCTGCTTACAGGGATCGTGATCGCCCAACAGATCGTTATTTATTTCTGTAGGCATCAACAAAAGGGATTTGATTTCAAAACCCGAATAACTGGCAAAGATTTAAGGAACAAATGTTCATTAAGCCTTTGCCAGTTTTTGTTTACCTTTAAATTTAAAATCAAAGAAATTGCTGGATATAGACTGGAAACAATTCCTAATTGGAGAAGAAAAGTTTGAATTTTTAATTGAGATTGCACTCCGTACGGTGATCATGTATTTCATCATCCTGTTCGGATTGAGGTTATTGGGAAAGCGCGGAATCCGGCAGCTTTCGGTTTTCGAACTGGTTGTAATTATCAGTCTTGGCTCTGCAGCCGGTGATCCTATGTTTTACAAGGAAATCGGACTCCTTACGCCAGTTGTAATCTTCCTCGTTATCGTCGGCTCCTATCGCCTTACCACCTACTTAACCGCAAAGAGTGAAAAAATAGATGATTTAATAGAGGGGAAAAGCGTATACCTGGTTCGGGATGGAAAATTTAATATAGAAGATTTTAAAAAAGAAGCACTGGCAAAGGACGAATTTTTCGCAGAGCTACGGCAGCAGAGTGTTTCGCACTTAGGCCAGATTGAAGCTGCCATACTGGAAACCTCCGGCACATTGAGTGTATATTTTTATGCGGATGAAGAAGTTAGATTCGGATTACCCATCCTCCCGGATCTTTTTGAAAGAAGACTTGAATTCATAACAGCCGAAGATCATTATGCCTGTTCCTTCTGTGGAACGGTAGACAAAATAGCAACCAATGGCAAACACACTTGCAAAAAATGTAGAAACCAGGAATGGGTTAAGGCGATTAACAGATGCAGAGTACGCTAGTATTTTACTTGGCTGAAAATTAAGCTAATAAAAAATAGATCAGCTCTGCTCATCATTACCTCGCCCACGAATTGTAAATTTGCAGCATGACCTTACAAGAATTACAGCAGCTGGAAGATTTTTTCACTCATGCAGGCAAACAACAGGTGCCCATCTATCTTAACGAAGCTACGGTGATTACCGATTATGATTATTTTTTGGAAAGTCATTTTTTACCACTAAAACAAAATTTAGATTCGAAAGTCAATCAGCCGCTCCTTCATCGCCTAAAAATGCTGAAGCTGCTGGTTGAAGCTAACGCCTGATTATTCCTTTGCCTGGTAATCCGCTTACTCCAGTTCCCTGATGCAAAACTTGCCGCTACCAATGCCGTACCTAAAAATATACCCTGAATGAGCAATGACTTGTTTTTACGTTCAATGCCTTCAAAAACAGTATATGCAGCGATTGCTCCAATCCCAACCAGTTCTATTACCCTTTTATTTTTTGTAGCGGGTGTATTTCTTGGAGAAAATGCGATCCGCATTAATCCATCTACCAGACGCATATTTTTAGCGACAGTGTTTTTAATGCCGGGCTTGGTTGCGTGAATGCCTAATCCATGTCCAACAGCCTTAATCCCCTCAAACATAATTCCTTTTCCAAATCGATTAGCAGTATTTCTTTTCATCATAGATCATTTAAAAAATCAACAATAAAAAAAGAGATAAGGTTTTGGATAGTTTTATATCTGCAAAAGAACTAAATCAGCTATTACTCTATTTAAAGATCTCTGAAAACAATTTATTAGAATGGAGTTTAGCCTGCTGATCATAGATATGCGAAGTACTCATTACCTCGTTTACACCGTATTTTTCAACAAAAGCCTCCAGGTTCAGTTTAATTGTTTCTTTACTGCCGATAAATGAATAATAAAGCATTTGTTCCACCGCTTCCTTTTCCATCCGATCCCAATAACCATTAATATTTTCAAATGCCGGTTTTAACAACTCCCGCTTGCCTGTGATTACACCTAGAAACATGCGTTTCACTGAACTGGATAAGAAATCTGCTTGTTCATCCGTATCTGCAGCAACCACATTTACACAAGCCATAACATAGGGTTCTTTCAAAAATGCAGATGGCTTAAAGTTATTTTTATAAATAGAAATGGCCTGCTCAAAGTAAGTTGGGGCAAAATGGCTTGCAAAAGCATAAGGCAATCCTTTTTCGGCTGCTAGCCTGGCGCTATCTGTGCTGGAACCTAAAATCCAAATTGGAATCTCCAATCCTTCACCCGGAATCGCCCTTACATTAGAACCGCTATTATCTGCAGAAAACAATCGTTGCAGGCGTTCAATATCCCGTGGAAAATTATGAGCAGCATTAAAGTTCTCCCCCCGGATAGCCATGGCTGTAACCTGATCTGTTCCTGGCGCCCTCCCCAGTCCTAAATCAATTCGATTTGGATACAGAGATGCCAAGGTACCAAATTGCTCTGCTACTATTAATGGTGCATGGTTAGGTAACATAATACCACCAGACCCCACCCGAATGGTCTTGGTACCGCCAGCGATAAAGCCAATAAGAACGGCAGTCGCCGAACTGGCCACACCTGCCATGTTATGGTGCTCAGCAAACCAATAGCGGTTATAACCTAAACTTTCTGATTGTTGTGCAATTTCTAAACTGGTTTTAAAGGTATCGGCAGCATGATGGCCTTCGAGCACGGTTGCCAGATCAAGTACGGAATAAGGTATATTTTTAAGGGAATTATGATTCATTACAATAGATTTTAAATTAATCAGGTTACAAAAGTATTCTTAAAAAGACCAAGTAACCGTTTAACAAAACATAAATGACTTACGGGTGATTGGTCAAACTGAAATTTTTATTTTCAGTTAACAATTGTCTTTAAAGGCTACCCCCCATCAGCTAAATCGCAATAACTTAGGTTAGATTTTAATGCGTTGAGATTGGGGGATCAAAACTTTCACAATTCTTTTAAAACTGGATGGCTATTTTATTTATTTAAAAAATTTCCAACTATATTGGCACAATTTCGTTAATTGTTCAGATCCTTCTTTTCTATATATGACTAAAAATATCTTTATTGCATCTGCCGAACCCTACACTGGAAAATCAGTGATTGCGTTCGGTATGATTAACATGCTGCTTGCCAAAACGCAGAAGGTTGGTTATTTTAAACCTATTATTGCACAGGAAGATCCCGATAAGCGTGACGAACATGTGGAAGCCATGCTGGATTATTTCTCCCTTCCGGTGAAGTATGAAGACGCCTTTGCCTTCACCAGACAAGATATGCTACAGCAGTCCGATGATCTCGGCGCCATGCTCAACACCATCATCAGCAAGTATAAAAAACTGGAAGATAATTACGATTTTACAGTGATTGAAGGTAGTGATTTTCTGGGCGAGGGAAGTGCTTTTGAATTTGAATCAAACGCCTTAATGGCTAAAAACCTTGGTGCTCCGGTTCTCATCGTGGTTTCAGGGAAAGGTAAATCAGCCAGTCAACTGTTTAAATCTGCCATTAATATCTATAAAAACTTTTTGCTTCGCGATGTTCAGGTATTAGGTGTAGTGGCCAATATGGTTAACCCAGAGGAAGCCGAACGCATTAAGCAGGCACTCACCAATCAGTTACCATCAGAATTGCTGATTGCGGTAATCCCAGTTGAAAACGGATTGCAAAGCCCTACCATGAAGGAAATTACAGCAGCTTTGGATGCTGAAGTATTGTTCGGTGCCGATTTAATGGATAACCAGGTGGATAATTTTGTTACGGGTGCAATGATGTTGCCTAACTTCTTGAGGCACATTAAAGATAACTTGCTTATCGTTACCCCGGGTGACCGTGGCGATATTATTATTGGTTCGTTACAAGCTAACTTATCGGCAAATTACCCTAAAATAGCCGGGATTGTACTCACCGCAGGAAGTTTGCCTGATGAACCCGTAATCCGCTTGATTGAAGGTTTACAGACCATTATTCCAATTATTTCTGTACAAAAGGGCACTTTCGAAACGACTACCACTATTGGTTCTATTCATTCTAAAATCACCATAGATAATAAAAAGAAGATTGAATTGGCAATTGATATTTTTGAAAGGCACGTCGACCTGAAAGCACTTGATGATAAGATAATCACTTTCAGTTACCAGGGCATTACCCCTCACATGTTCCAATACCAATTGGTGAAATGGGCTAAACGGGAGAAAAAACACATTGTACTGCCAGAAGGAAATGATGAAAGAATTCTAAAAGCCGTAGAAAAGTTAATCGCACAAGATATAGTGGAAATAACTTTACTTGGAGATCCTGTGGAGATTGGAACTTCGATTAAGCGTCTGGGTCTAAATCTTGATGTAAATTCAATCCATATTCATAATCCTGCGCATTCAGAACATTATGACAACTACGTAGAAACCTTACATGAACTTCGGAAGGCTAAAAACGTAAACATGGAAATGGCAAGAGATATGATGACCGACGTTTCCTATTTCGGCACCATGATGGTGTATAAAGGAGATGCAGATGGAATGGTTTCTGGTGCGGTACACACCACTCAGCACACCATCAGGCCAGCTTTACAATTCGTTAAAACCAGGCCAGGTGTTTCAGTGGTATCCTCTATCTTCTTTATGTGCTTGCCTGAAAGGGTAGCTATATTTGGCGATTGTGCAGTAAACCCAAATCCAACTGCACAGCAATTAGCAGAAATTGCCATCTCTTCTGCCGAGAGTAGCGCAAAGTTTGGGATCGAGCCCCGAATTGCCATGTTATCCTATTCTTCCGGAACATCAGGCGAGGGCGAAGATGTAGAACGCGTACGCGAAGCCACAGCAATTGTTCGGGAACGTTATCCGGAACTCAAAATTGAAGGTCCTATTCAGTACGATGCAGCGGTAGATCCAAAAGTTGGGAAGCAAAAAATGCCAAACTCTGAAGTGGCCGGACGTGCAAGTGTGCTGATTTTCCCAGATCTAAATACAGGAAACAACACTTATAAAGCGGTACAAAGAGAAACAGGTGCACTGGCCATTGGGCCGATGTTACAAGGTTTAAACAAACCAATTAACGATTTAAGCCGTGGCTGTACGGTAGACGACATTTTTAACACCGTTGTGATTACGGCAATACAATGCCAGGATATAAAATAAGCATACATGAATACTTTAGTAATTAATTCAGGAAGCAGTTCTCTTAAATATCAACTTTTTAAAATGCCCGTAAAATCGCCCATTTCAAGTGGGTTGGTTGAGCGGATTGGTATCGAAGGCTCTTATATTAAACATACCGTTTTCAAAGGAGACGAAAAATTTGTAACAGAGAAATCTGCCTTTATAGCAGATCATGGTGAAGGCTTAAAACAGGTACTATCCTTATTAACTGAAGGAGAACTTGCTGTGATTGAGTCACCAGATGATATCCATGCTGTTGGCCACCGGGTTGTGCACGGCGGAGAACATTTTTCTGGCCCTACGCTAATTACAGAAGAGGTAAAGGAACAGATTAGAAAACTTTTCTCCCTCGCTCCGCTTCACAATTCAGTTAATTTAAAATGCATTGAAGTAGCAGAACAAACTTTTCAAAATGCCGAACAGGTCGCAATATTTGATACGGCTTTCCATCAAAGCATTCCCCAACAAGCATTCCGTTACGCTATTCCTGAACGCTATTATAAAGAAGAAGGAGTCAGGGTGTATGGTTTCCATGGCACCAGCCATAAATATGTGAGCGAACAAGCCATTCAGTGGCTCGATAAAAAAGATTCGAAACTAATCAGCATTCACCTTGGGAATGGTTGCAGCATTACAGCCATTAAAAACGGAAAATCCATTGATACAAGTATGGGTTTTGGTCCGCTTAGTGGATTAGTAATGGGTACAAGATCTGGCGATATTGACCCATCAGTTATCTTTCATTTGATCGAGCATGCAGGTTATAGTCATGAACAGTTGAGCGCGCTATTTAACAAACAATCTGGTCTGCTGGGTGTTGGCGGCTCCAGCGATATGCGGGATATTCGCAAAATGGCCACTGCTGGAGATGAAAATGCACTACTTTCATTAGCACTATATGCCTACCGGATCAAAAAATTTATAGGTGCTTATGCAGCCGTATTAAATGGAATTGATGCCATTATCTTCACCGCTGGCGTTGGTGAAAACGACAGGGACATGCGCGAAGCGGTTTGTACAGAACTCGGATTTTTAGGTATTGAAATGAGCCTTGATAGCAATAGACAATACAATGGTGGCTTAATGGATGTAAGTACAGATGATTCAAAAGTGAAGATCCTGATTATCCCAACAAATGAAGAGTATGAAATTGCAAGCCAGTGTTATGGTTTACTGCAATAAACAAAAAGTTTTAAAATTTATTTTGCGATCGCTATTGAGGCATTATTTATGAATCAACAGCGATCGCTATTATCCTAAGCTAACTTTTCCAGATCCCCAACAATCTTCTGAGGACTACAATTTCCGCAGTGTGGTAGGCATTATGATCAGCAATTTGCAGGGCTTCTCTTAACACAGACTGACCATCACCTTCGGGAATTGCTTCATAAATATCAGCCGAATCTAGCAGCGCAAGAAAGTTTTGTAAATCTTCATCTATAGCTTTCAGGGTTTCTTCCCATTCCTGCTCACTAGAAGGTGCAGTTTCTTTAGGCCAATAATCATCTGGCCATGCCGGCGATTGATGCGAACCATCCTTACTGAATTCGAGCATATCCCATTGTGCTATTTTAATATGGCTTACCAATTGCCAGATACTGTATGGCAAGCCATGTGGTCTTTCTCCAAGCGATTCAAAAGGCAAGTCTTTAACAGCATCTTTGAAACCTACATGGGCACCGCCACCATTTAGTAGTTTTTTGAGTTCATCTATTAAAAACTTCGTTTGCTTTTCCATTAATTGTGAATTTGTTTTTTATAGTAACAACCCTAAAACTTTAAGGTTTGTCATAAAAAGGAGCAGCATTTTGAAAACAAAATATTTCTTCTATTTTTGGGTATGAACCTAGCTGCTTCCTTTCCTATCTTCGAAAAATACACCTATCTAAACACTGCCAATTCCGGTATTTTATCTACTGAACTTGCACAATGGAGAACTGATCACGACCAACTTTTTGTTAATGGGGGAAGCGCTTTCAGGATGGAGCAATCACCAGTTATCGAAGCACTACGAACGAATATAGCAGATTTTTTCAAGGCAGATCAATCCAACGTTTTTCTTACACAGAATTTCTCATTGGGCTTTAATACTTTGCTTAATGGCTTACCAAAAACACATCGCTTTCTATTATTAAACAATGAATATCCTTCTGTAGACTATCAGGTTATCAGTCGTGGCTTTGAGCACTTTAATGTTGATATTGATGAGCACCTGGAAGACAATGTTTTGGCCGCTATTGAAAAATACCATCCAACTGTTTTCGCCTTTAGTGTAGTACAATATATTAGTGGCTACCGTATAAATCCGGAGTTTATCAGAAAATTAAAACATACCTATCCCGATCTATTGCTGATTGGAGATGGAACACAATTCTGCGGTACCACTGATTTTAACTTCAAAAATTCAGGATTGGATGCATTGATTTCCAGCGGTTATAAATGGCTTTTAGCGGGTTATGGAAATGGCTTTATTTTATTATCAGATCAACTATCAAATCAACTTTATCAATTGCAAAAAAACAGCCAGCTGCCTACCGCTCCATTTCTTAAGGGAAAAACACACCTGGCGCTCTGTTTCGAACCCGGGCATTTAGATACGCTGAATTTTGGTTCGCTGCATGAAAGTTTGAATTTTATTCGGAAAGTCGGAATTATAGAGATAGAAGAGAAAACGCAGGCACTTTGTAAACTAGCCAGAACACAACTTCATGATCGAGGCTTACTGCCAGATTACCTGGTTGATCAACAATATTCATCTACCATTATGAGTATGCCATTGAAACAGGAAGTGGTCGACAAACTTGGCGCAGCAAATATTCTATGTTCACCAAGAGGTGCAGGAACCCGGATTTCTTTCCATTTTTACAATACTAAAGATGACTTACAAAAGCTTTTAGATGTGCTGGATGGAAAGAAAATCTAAGATCATTACTATTTAATTAAAATGCAACATTTTAGATTCGCTTCCCCCTTAACCGTAGATCTTAATATCAATCAACAATTACTCGCCTACCTTCCATACCGTATCGACGAAATATTTCTGATGATCGAAAAAATCAGCAGTTGGTGTAAATCCGGTTTCCATAGCCAGATCATTGATTTCTTTCAGTGAATATTTCTGCGAAATTTCCATGTAGATGTGTTCATTCGCCGCAAAGCTTATAGTTTCATCGCCAATATTGACTACCTGATTCTTTAAACTAACCAGGTAACTCTTACATGCACCAGTTTCTGGATCGTAACTGGCGTAATGATCGAACTGATCAACTTCGAAGTCGCCATCAAGTTCGCGGTTGATACGGCTTAGTAAATTCAGATTAAAAGACTTGGTAATTCCAGCAGCATCATCATAAGCAGCTAAAATTTGACGCGGATTTTTCTTCAGGTCAAAGCCAATGATTAATAAGTCTTCTGGTGATAATTCATTCCTTAACGCTTTACAAAATTCCTTTGCTTCCGCAACATCCATGTTGCCAATATTTGCACCCATAAACAACAATATCTTGCGACGACCTGATAAGCTTTTTGCTTTCTTAACCATGGCAAAATAGTCACCGTTTAAACCTTGTACCTTTAAATCAGGTAGTTTTTTAGGAAGATTTTCTTCTAAGTCTTCAATTACGTGTTGAGAAATATCAATCGGCAGATAAGAAAATTCAATTTGTCGGTTGAGCAATGTTTTTAACAAATGAACTGATTTAGTCGCATCACCAGCGCCTAATTCAATGAGATCGAAGGCACCAGAATTTGAAACCATTACATTAGCTAGTTCATCCGTTTGATGCTGCAGAATTTCCATCTCCGCATCAGTGAGGTAATATTCTCCCATTTCCATAATCTGCTGGAAAATTCGATCCCCAGTTTCATCATAAAAATATTTAGAACTTAAAAACTTTTTCTCGGCCATCAGCCCATTTAAAACATCATTTAAA
This sequence comes from Pedobacter sp. CFBP9032, assembly GCF_034045265.1. NCBI lineage: Bacteria > Pseudomonadati > Bacteroidota > Sphingobacteriia > Sphingobacteriales > Sphingobacteriaceae > Pedobacter > Pedobacter sp. CFBP9032. The sequence goes on from NZ_JAXCWE010000018.1 coordinate 51,726, forward strand.
AATGGTGACGTAGCCGAAGTAATTGGTGTTGAAGTAATCGTACTCATGAAAATCTATTTTGCTAATCGAATGCCTGTAAACTGCCACCTTAAATGTGGATGAAAAAAATTCCTGTAGGTAATGCGTCCATGGCCTTTCGGGGTGGCTACTGAAGCACCGCGAAGCACTTTTTGGTTTACCATGAACTTACCATTGTATTCGCCGATTGCTCCCGGCGCTTTACTAAAACCTGGATACGGGAGGTATGCACTTTCCGTCCACTCCCATCTTTTACCCCAGTTAAACTGCTGCGCAGCAACCTCCCACTCAAATTCAGTTGGCAGGCGCATGCCTTTCCAACTGGCAAAAGCATAGGCTTCATAGTAGCTGATGTGTGTTACAGGATAAGCAGGATTTATTGGCAATAAGCCTGCGTAGGTGTAATTAAACCACTCACCATTGATTTCATGCCAATACATTGGTGCATTTATGCCGTTCTTTTGCACCCAATCCCAACCCTCGGCATGCCAGTAATTGAAATTCGTATATCCCCCTGCTTTGATAAAATCTAAGTAAGTTCCGTTATTTTCGGGTTCTGTGCTGATCTGATAATCCTGCAAATAAACCTTATGTTTGTTTAACTCGTTATCAAAACAGAAACCCTCTCCCTTAAAACCAATCTCATAAACTCCTTCATTTATTGTTATCAGATTGGCCTGATTTTTTATCTCCTCATGTTCTTTCCATTCCGCAGAATAAACAGGAAATAGCGGATTGTTCCCTAAAATGTATTTAATATCAGTAAGCAGAAGCTCTTGATGTTGCTGTTCATGATTAAAGCCCAGAATTAAAAGTTCGGTTATTTCTTCAGTTATTGAGTGGCTTAAGAAATTAGTCATCGCTTCATCAACATAGTGTCGATATTGATAAATTTCGTTTACACTCGGCCGACTTAAATTTCCACGATCAGTGCGAATTACCCTTGCTCCAACCGTTTCATAATAGCTGTTGAATACAAAATTATATTCAGGATTGTATTCGCGATAATTTGCAGCATGTGGTTTGAGAATAAAAGTTTCGAAGAACCAGGTAGTATGGCCCAGATGCCATTTAGGTGGGCTCACATCCTCAACCGGCTGAACCACATAATCTTCAGTTTGCAAGGGCTCACAAATTGATTCAGTATATTTCCTGATGCTCAGGAATTGATCAATTAAATTCATTAATTTTTATCTAGATATTGCTGTAATGTTGTTATAGTAGTAACAGCAAGATCATTTGATTGTTTTCTCCGCATCATTAAAGCGTAGGAATTATTAAAACCTATTGGTTTAAGCCATTTAATTTTAAATTCTTCTGAAAACTTTTTGCTTACGTATTGATAGGTACGGTCTTTATCTTTCGTAATATTTTTAAAAACTTTTGGATCTGGCTTAAGGAGAACCAACAAACCTGTGCCCGTATATTCCGGATAAAAATCAATCTGGTCATTTGTTAAGGCATCAAAACAAATCTTCGTACCGCCCAAGCCGGTTTTTGTGGCTACACCATAATCGGTGTTCCCCTGAATTAACATCCGATACATTTCTGCCAGGATATATTGCTCTCCAAAAATTTTAGAGCCAATCCTGATTACACCTTTTTTGCCTCCTGTAGGAGATTTATATAAGCCATTTTTAATTAGAAAATCTTTTGCCACACGTTCAGGCGTTTGCTTAAGGTAATCTGTTCGGTAATTTAAATCTGTCATAATCGAATCGGTAATCTTCCCTGCCAATAGATTTAATACGTTTTCTAGTTTAGGAAACTTTTTCAAGGATGCTTCCCTAACGATTGGTGCCGCATAATATGGCGGAAAAATTCCTTTATCGTCCTTTAAAATTACGAGGTCAAATGCTTTTAAACGGCCATCGGTGGAATAACCACTAATTACATCCAGTTCTTTTTCAAAAGCGGCTTTGTACATCACCGCATCACTAATTACAATGGTGTGGATTTTTAATCCGTATTCCTTTTTCAAACCCAAATCCCCATCTTGTCTTCCCATAAATTCTGGCGTAAAGCCAGCGGTAAGCGAACTGCCATAAGCGCTTGGCAACAAATAAAAACCACCTAAAATCAAAAACAGAACGGGAATTGCATACAAAAACCTCTTAATTTTTTTGAAATCCACCTTTTGAATAATTGCCAAAACAGCATCAAGAATAATGGCTAACAAAGCCGCAGGAATTGCACCTGCTAAAATCATGTTAGTGTTATTAAGCGATATTCCACCAAAAATAAATTCGCCTAATCCTCCTGCAGCAATATAGGATGCTAAGGTAGCCACACCCACATTGATCACTGTTGCCGTACGAATTCCAGCCAGAATTACAGGCATGGCAATGGGTAATTCTACTTTAAATAAAATCTGCATTTTGCTCATGCCCATCGCCATGGCCGCTTCTTTGACTTCGGCACTTATACCAGAAATTCCAGTATAGGTATTTCTGATAATGGGTAATAAGGCATAAATTAATAAGGCCACAATTGCAGGTTTAGCACCGATTCCGAGTAAGGGAATCATAAAACCCAATAACGCGATGCTCGGAATGGTTTGCAAAATCCCGGCAAAGGCTAAAACTGAAGCAGAAAGTTGTCGTTTCCTGGCAATTAGTATCCCCAGTGGCAAACCTATAGCTACTGCGAGGAAAAGCGAGATAAATGTTAATCCAAGATGCTGAAAAGTTTGATTCAGCAGCTTATCAGACTGTTCGGACATGAACTGCCATAAATTTTGTTGAGTTTCATCCATGTAACTGAGCAGTTTGATAGCGGGTAAATGCAGCATTCAGGGTATTTACATCAATTGATTTATGCTTAGCTGGTTCATCACAAAATTTCATTTTGTTTATACCAGAACGAAAATAACTTAAGGCTTCCCAGATAGTTAAATTCCCATCAACTGGTTTGGCATCTTCCGACTGTTCTTCCGGTAATTCCATCCACAAATCTTTCAGTGTAGTAATTTTGAATTCAAGCGTGATGCGTTCGCTCTCCATAAAATCCTTAACAAATTCGTTTACCGGGTGATACAATAATTCTTTTGGTGTTCCAATCTGGATAATTTCACCTTTATTCATTAAACAAATACGATTTGCCAATTCAAATGCTTCCTGAACATCATGTGTTACCATTACAATGGTTTTACGATTTAATTCTTCTAATGCTTTAAATTCTTTTCTGATGCTGGCACGGGTTACGTTATCTAGAGCGCCAAAAGGCTCATCCATCAGTAAAATAGAAGGATCTGCAACTAAGGCTCTTGCCAAACCTACCCGTTGCTGCTGCCCACCACTCAACTCATGTGGAAAAAGATTCAGGCAATCTGCAGGAAGATGAAGTTTACCCAGCAATTCAATTGTTCTTTGCTGTGTCTTTTTATTATCCCATTTTAGCAACTGTGGAACCGTTGCAATGTTTTCACCTACGGTGTAATGCGGAAAAAGACCATTGTTCTGCATCACATAGCCAATTCCTCTTCTTAAGATTTCCTGATTTTCACTGACTATATTTTTTCCATTAATCGTTATTTCGCCAGCATCGGGTTCAATCAGCCGGTTAATCATTTTTAGCGTAGTGGTTTTGCCACACCCACTGGTACCCAAAAGAACGAGATTTTCGCCCTCATTCACTTCAAAGGATACTGATTTTACCGCTACTGTATCTTTGAAAGACTTGCTTACCCGATCTAATCTGATCATATGCTTATTTATGGATTTTCATAAACAAATTATTTAGTGATTCTGTATAAGTTGGATGGGCAAACACACCATACCTGATTTGTTCAGCAGTTATTCCGCCTTCCATAGCCATTTGCAACACAGACATAATTTCGCCACCTTCTGAAGCGAGAATACCAGCACCAAGAATCTGATTTGTTTTCGCATCTACAACTGCTTTCATCAATCCTATTGTTTCGTTGGTTTCTATCCCTCTGGCTACGTTTTTCATCGGCAATACTGCCACTTCATAATCCAGTTTCTGTTCCTTAGCTTGTTTTTCAGAAAGCCCTACCCTGGCCAGTTGCGGATCGGTAAACATACAATACGGTAGCGCTCTGTCTTTGGTGGATAAATCTGTGTTCTCAATCAGATTGCGGTAAACAATTGTATAATCATTATAAGCAATATGTGTAAAGGCAGGTCCACCTTTTACATCTCCGAGCGCATAAATGCCCTTTATATTGGTTTCTAGTTTATCGTTAACTAAAATATGGCCATGTTCATCTGTTTCAACCCCACAATTTTCTAATCCTAAATCCTTCGTTTGAGGTGCCCGACCAACAGCAACTAACAAATGGCTCGCTTTTATCCTTTTATCTTTTTTACCAGTTGTTTCCGAAATTTCAATGTTATCGCCCTTCCAGCCGATATGATTAATCTTCACACCAGTAATCACATCTATCTTCTCTTCTTCCAAAAATTCAGTAACTGCTTTAGAAATGTCATCATCTTCTTTCGAGAGGATCATAGGTGCTTGTTCTAAAATAGTGACTTTGCTACCAAAACGGCTAAACATCTGGCCAAATTCCAAACCAATATAATTTCCACCGATAATTACCAGATGCGCTGGAACTTCTTCCAAATCAAGGATAGTGGTAGAGGTTAAGTAGTCAACATCATCAATCCCTTCAATATCTGGAATAATTGTCTTGGCTCCGGTGTTGATGAAAATCAAATCTGCAGATAGCTTTTCTTCCGTTCCACCCTTGCACCTTACCAGAATCTCCTTTTCACTGATAAAACTTGCCTCACCCATGTATAACTTCAAACCTTTGGTTTCTTCTATCCCATTTTCAGCGCTTTCTTTAAAAATTTCTACAATACCGTCAGCTCTTTTTTTGATCTTTTTCAAATCAACGGTAACATCACCAACCATTACGCCAAGTTCTGAAGCTTTTCTAGCCTGATATGCAGCTTTCGCAGAGGCGATCATTGCTTTTGTAGGTGTACATCCGTCATTAATACAGGTACCGCCAACATATCGTTTCTCTATTATTGCTGTTTTTTTCCCAGCTTCAGCCATTTTTTTTGCAAGTGGAACCCCTGCCTGACCAGCGCCAATGATGATCGCATCGTAGTGTTTCATATTTATTGTTTTAGCCCGTCGGGAATAAACTGCATTCACAGCCATTCCTGAACAGAGATATAACTTCAAAATCAAATCATTGTTTGCGGAAGCTGATTCAATTCAGGAATGCTTTATTAGAAAACAGCATTTTTAACGCTATTTATCATATGCTTAGTCAGGAATCTTTAAGAAAAAGATATTTATCGATCGGTGTGTCCGAGATTCATTTCCGGATCTATATGATCACGCACTAATTTTTTAAGTTCTTTTATTTCTGGAAAGCGACCTGCTTCTTTCCTGTCAAAGATTATCTGATCATTTATTGAAATCAGAAACGTTCCGCTTAACTCACTTGGAATTAAAGTTACCCCCTTCAGTTGTTCTGTAAAAGTAGTTAAAAGCTCTTGTGCCATATATGCAGACCGAAGCATCCATCCACAACGCGGGCAGTACTCTATTGATATCAAAGGCTTTATCATTTATGTTATTTTTGGAGTGATTGATTCTCGCTTTATAAATTAGCTATCGCTAAGATGAAGAAAGCATGAAGATAATTCTGAAACTTAAATTTTATTTGGAAAGTAATCATGAAACTGCTACTTTCGTCTCGAGAGCGTTAATTTAGATACGGGCCGGAGGTAGTTTTACCTTTGGCCCGTTCTTCTTTTACCAGTTTTTTCATTGCTGATCCCGGTTAAAATATTTGCTGAAATAGAGCATTTGATAAGCAATAGCATTTCCCCAATAGGCGAAATTGTGTATTCCCGGACGAATAATAAAATCGTGTGGAATATTTCGATCCAACAGTTTTTCGTGTAGCGCAACATTTACCTTGTAGAAAAAATCACCTGAACCACAATCGATAATAATAGAAAGCTTATTCGGCGTTAACAAATGCGTTAAATTCACTACACTGTTGTTCTCCCATCGTTCAGAATTTTCACTGTATTTCCCTAACCTTTTAGCAATGTTCCAATTTTCAGGAAAAGGACGAAGGTCTACGCCCCCACTCATACTTCCGCAGGCACCATAAACATCCTGGTGGCGAAAAGCCAGGTATAACGCACCATGACCACCCATGCTTAAGCCCGTAATTGCACGGCCGGAACGATCTTTTACTGTGGAATACTTTTGATCGATATAACTCACCAGCTCAGAAGAAACGTAAGTTTCATATTGATAGCTTTTATCAATCGGACTATCAAAATACCAGCTGGTTATGCCGCCATCAGGACAGACTACCATAATCGATAGTTCATCGCTTAAGCGCTTAACGGTTTCCGGATCGGGTGTCTGCTTCACCCAATCAGAATAGTTTCCTCCAGCTCCATGTAATAAATATAAGGTTGGAAATTTCTTTCCGGTAGAATAAGAATCTGGCTTAACTACCACTGCCTTGATTTCTTTTTTCATCACTTTGCTGTAGGTAGTTATGGTATCAACACTTGCAGAAAAGGCAACAATTGGAAATAAAGTTAACAGCACAAAAAAGCTGTAAAGCTGGCGTAATTTCATATTTATATACTTCGTTTATCAAATATAACAAATTGAACAGCCAAGCCTATAGCCATATTGAGTTTTAGAAGCTAATAATAATTAGATATTATCCATGCGCAGATCTAAATATTTATCTCTTTGTGCTTTTCCATGCCCAGTAAATCAATACAGGTTGAAAAAATAATCTTGCTAATCTTTTGTTATCTGTATTCAGACCGAAGCCATCTCTTCTATTGGTATATTGTGCTACATTACCTGGAAAGACTCCTACAAACAGTGAGGCTGCCAGAATGCCAACAGCAGATCGGTATTTCTTAGGCGCTACAACCAGCGCAGTACCTAAAGCGATTTCTACAAAACCTGAATATACAACGGTATCATCTTTTTTTAATGGAACCCAGTCCGGAACCTGTGCCTGAAATCCTTTTCTGGCAAAAGTTAAGTGTCCAATCCCAGCTACGATTAATCCAGCACCTAAAAGTACATGGGCAGTATTTTTAATTTGTTGCGTATCCATAATATATCTTTATCCGATGTACAAATACCATTCCATTGATCGATAAAACATAAACTTAAAAGATGAGGATCGCCTGAAAAAATATTAATTAAAATAGGATTTTAAACGCCCGGTAAGCATGCTGAGTAACATTTTAGAAGGAATCATACTTTGCTTCTCTTCAATAAGCGCAGTAAGATCTACCGATGATGCAGATGCAATACAATGATCAAGATCATTTAAACATTTTTCAAAGGCTTCGTTAGTCACAGCGTAATCTACTTCCTTCGCCAGCGAGAGTGCAGCGATTGCCCCGTTAGATTGATAAATTAGTACCTGGATATCTTCCAATCCACTTAAATCTATCGCTCTTGCAAGAGGCTCTTTTTTTATGGATTGTAAGGCCTCACTTAAAAAAGCAAAGCTGATATATGCATCTTTTCTGGCAAGCTTGGTTCTATAATGATAGTTTAAGAACCCTTTACGCTCAGATACGACGCAAAATAAATAATGGCGGCTTGCAGCAAGGCAATCCGCAATCAGTGCCTTAATTCGTGGAGTTTCCCAGATCGGAAAGATAAAAATAGAAACATAGGAAAGTCCACAGCCAATTAATGTAAATAATAATCGATCACTGATAATTTGCGAGACATGGCCATGGTATACATTTAATGCCAAAACCACCATCACTGTAACACAAGCAACGCCCCACATGTAATGCGTGCGGTTGAAAAGGAAAAAACCCATTAAGCCTAGTGCAGCTAATCCCAATTGCAGGGAAACTGATGCAAAAGCAAGTAAAAGGCCAATTAGTAAACCAAGTAATGTACCCCATAAACGTTGGGTATTGCGTTTTCTCGTCAAACCGAAACTAGGTCTGTTTACAATAACCACTGTTAATAAGAGCCAATAACTATAACGCTGATCTGGAAATAGTAGCGTTGGCATAATCGCAATCAGACAAAGAAGACTCAAACGAAGTGCGAATCGGAATACAGGTGAACGGAAAGAAAACTGAGAAAGTACATTTTGCCAGTTAAATGGAGGCTCTGGAATAAAATCTTTATAAACCTCTGTCTCAATAATAGCTGTATCGGGCAAAGCTGATGAGTAACCAAAAGATAAGCGCTCTACAATTTCTGAAATATCTTGCAAGTTTTTAGCTATTCCGGAAAGTAAATTCCCTTCTTCCAACGGCAGTAAATCCGAAATCGCCAATAACTCACTTATGCTGTTCTGAATATGCCGTTGTGATATCCCATCGGAAACATAAGATTTAGTATTGGAAAATTGCACAGCACTATATTCCAATTTCGCAGAGAGTTGAGAGATGATTTCCAATATTTTAGGCAAGGTGTTAGATGGTGCCAAAGCCATTCGGATTTCTCCATAATCGTGATGAATTGCGGTTACCTGTTCATAAAGATCGATAATATCCAAGGCAGCTGCCAGTAGCTTTTTGCCAGATCTATTTTCAGCAGACATCGCGATGCGATCCCTGAGTAACAAACTTCTGATCAGTTCCTGCCTTGCATTTAATTTCAAATGAAGAGTAATGTTCTGTGCATTGAATTCGCGAAGATTGATTCCCTCCTGATAGGCACTAGCACGCAATTCCATTAAAGCTACAGTACCCTGAATAGCTTCAAAAATGGCGTGGTGCAGCGACCGGTATGGCCATAGATAAATCTGTGTAAGGCTAATTAAGGTATACCAGGCAGCGCCGATAACAATGTAGCCGCTAAAAACTAAGGGCTGTTTCGGATGAAGACCAAGTGTAAAAGCAATCAATGCAGTGCCAATCAGGCCGATTATGGAAAGTCGATTTCCAAAAACAGAAAGCATAGAAAACAAAAAGGTGATTACGACCACAGATATTGCTACAATGTAAGGATTGGCAAGGCTTAATGAAATGATAAATGAGGTAACACCCAAAGATAAAATAGCTGCAACTGCACCACTCAATTTATCTCTCCTATTCCCTGGAAGATCACATAAACTCATAAACATCGCACCTATGCTTATGCTTATACCAGCAACGAGTTGCCCAAAATAAGCTAAAATGATCAGTGGAATAATGATGGCAAATGTATTTCTCAGGGCATCAGTCAGGTATTCACTGTAACGAATTCGAATTGCAAACCCCTTTAGTCGCGCATAGTATTTCGTCAAAAAAATTTCGTTATTTCTTTCGCTCATTAATTGGACTGCAAACTTAATTACAATAATTGTGATTTTAACAATCAATTTTGAATGTTAATGATATATCCCGCGAAATAAAATTATGATATTTATAATAGTGGATTAATCTAAAGCTAATCTATGTCGTGATTCTTTCAATGTGTTTGTTAAGCATATTATAGTTTTAATAGCTTATTTTTTGGTCTTTAATGAATCAGGTAGCCAATGGATGTTTAAAATATTAATTATTCTCCCTGAGTGGGTTTAATGAATTTGTGCAGAAATCCGTTTAACAAAATCATCTATTTCAAATGGCTTGTGAATGTAATCATCAGCGAAACAACGTTTATTGATCTCCTCATTAGAAAAATTAGCAGACATCATAACAACAGGCATACATGAAGTTACTGGCGATGACTTTAACTCACTGCAATAATCCATTCCATTGCCATCAGGTAACATTACATCCAGTAAAAACAGATCAGCGGGTTTACCTTTTGCTAAACCAAATCGAAAAGCAGCAATATTTGGAAAAGCAAATACTTCATATTTTTCTTCCTCTAACAGAAGGGACACAATCTCTCTGATATCATCATTATCTTCTAACACATAGATGCGCTTTTCCATAGTATTCAACGTTTTCACTATTTACTAACCAATAACATACCGTAAAGTTTTAGTATCCAGGGAAATATTTTAAAAGGAAAAATCAAAACATTCCTTCATTTTAGTGACAAATATCTTCTGCCAATTGCAAATAATAATTCTCCACCCGAACATAAAACTTTTCACTTCCTGGTTTGTTGTTCATCTAAATTTATCGCATCCACACAAATGAACGAAATCATCAATCACGAAACTTATCTCGCAGTTATCGACCGGATAAAATCTTTGTACTCTACAACACAAGAAACACTACCCAATTTCGAAGAATTGCACCAATTACAATCCCTGGCAATTGCTTACGAAATGAAAAAATACGATTTTACGATTGGTTTAACCGATACCAGGAAATTTTCTTTTGCTGGTTAATTGATTTGCACTAGCTAACAGATAGTAATCTAATTTTACAAATGCCTGTTAATAGTGGATATCTATTAAGAAATGCTGCTCATTAGATAGCTCCTTATTTTGATCATACCTGCTACCCAATGGTGGCATTAGAACATTTTAAGATGTTACTTGTTAAGCTATCTAAATTCAAAACCAAACGCATTGATACACGACATTCTTTTTTACTTTAGCATAATTGTCATCCTCTCAACGATCATTCCCTTCATTCGCCATGACTTCTGGATATTTAGGGTTTTTGAATACCCGAGGCTTCAAAAACTATCTTTAAACCTTTTGTTGATTGCTGTAATCCTTTATTTTGCTTTCCCTCAAAACACTAAAGACTGGCTGGTATTTGTCTGTCTTCTAACTAACCTGAGTTATTTATCTTACCTCATTTTCCCATTCACGGTATTGGGTAAAAAACAAATCATTACCAGTTCTAGAGGTGATGGAATAGACAATTTAAAAATTTTAATTGCCAATGTGTATCAGGAGAACCGTCAATCTAAAGATTATCATAACCTTATTGCATCTTGTGCGCCTGATGTAGTTTTAATGGTGGAAACGAATAAATGGTGGCAAAATGAAATGGATTCAATTGAGGATATCTACCATTACCAGCTTAAAGCCCCATTGGAGAACACCTATGGCATGTTACTGTATTCGAAGTTCCCATTAACTGATGCAAAAGTTAATTATTTAGTTAAGTCTGATATTCCTTCCATGGAAGCAACAGTAGCTTTAAGATCAGGTCAGAAAGTAAAGTTATTTTGTCTGCACCCTGAACCACCGGTTCCACAAGAAAACCCCAGGAGTACCGAAAGAGATAAAGAAATATTAATCGTTGCAGCTAAAACTAAAGATATTGATTTACCCGTAGTGGTGATGGGCGATTTAAATGATGTTGCATGGAGCTATACCACAGAACTATTTGGTAAAGTAAGTGGATTGCTGGATCCAAGACGTGGACGCGGTTTTTTTAATAGCTTTAATGCAAAATATTGGCTGCTTCGTTTTCCTCTTGACCATATTTTTTGCTCTACTGATTTCGCGTTGAGTTCAATTAAAAGATTACAGAATTGTGGTTCGGATCATTTTCCTATGTCTGTAGATTTAAAGTATATGCCTGCAGCAACGGTAAAAAATGAGCCACTTGACCTGTCGGAAGATGATTTGGCGCTCGCAGAAGAAAAGATATCAGCGAAAATTTAATATCGTTGATTTAAACCGTTGATAATTATAGGGTATGATGATATAGACGGTTAGGAGAATCTTAAAAGTTAACCTGTATTTTTAAGACCACTAGCATACAAGATGTTATCCATAAAATAGCAATCAATATTCTTCATTCATCTATTTATCGGAAATTCGATGGATAAAATAACTCTCCTATTTTAGAGCGTTATTCTTTAATTACAATCCCCATAATCGTCATAAAATAAGCAATTTACACTACTATCCATGATCATATGGATAAAACAGCATTTGTAATCCCAGTTACCTTTTTAAGCAAAGTCCATACAAATAATGGCTTATTTTACTTAAAAGTAAATGTATAAATCTACCGATATTCATGTCTGTAAATCAAAAATATTTAAACCTTTGTTAATCATTGTAAAAGTCAATTTCTCTTTTTTGATTAACTGAATCTCATTGGTTATCGTTGTTTTGCGGATCTAACATTAAAATTTAATTAAAAAGGTATAGCTTTGCAACGCATGCGCCTCATCATTAGTAAATGTGCAAAATGAAACTTAATCCATTAATTAATTTCTGCAGTGCTTTAGCACCTGTATCAAATGAAATCATTGAACTGCTTCGGGAAAATGCCATTATCCTATCGGTTTGCAAAAATACGCAGCTACATCCTGATGGAATGGGAGGCGATAATGCCATATTCATCACCAGTGGTACTTTAAGAAAGTATACAGCCATTGAAAACAAGCAGATAACACTTTCGCTATACGGTGAGAATGAACTGATTGGTTTTACCGAAATAGCAAATTATTTAGAAGATGAAAGTTTAGAAGCTATTCATGATTCCGAATTAATTTTATTACCGAGAGATTTTGTCGAAGGTCTATATGGAAAATATCCTGAAGTAGATAAAATGGCAAGAAAGATATTTAGTATGAAATATCAAAAGATGGTTTGTGAATCAAGGCTCTGCAGGCTGCCCTCTGCTGATCATCGTTATCGGCTCTTCAATATTGCAAATGGAAAGTACAGGTTACCAGCACGAATTCTAGCAAGTTATTTAGTGATGAGAGAAGAAACACTCAGTAGGCTAAAAACTAAAAACAAAGATAAAAATCAAATAAAATGCGGAGTTTAAATAGCAATTAATCTTACCGTTTTAGATACATTTAAGTATTTGTTATTATAGCTGATTCCTGCTTATTATATTAAAAAGTTAAAGGCTAGTTAATTCTGAATCCAGATTATGTTGTTATCTGAATGTTTTTAGCTAAGCCCTCTATTAAATTCTTAAGAAAAAGATGAATATTCATATTGTCTAAACCATTTAAATAGTATCGAATGGCTTAGACATTAAAAAAGCCACTGAATGTTTTCCAGTGGCTTTAAAAAACTATAAGCATTGATTATAATGCTTTATGCGCGTCTCTTAGTGCTTTAATTGCATCGTGACTAATGTTAATTCCATCTTGTTGTTTCAATAATACGGATCTAACATTTTCACCAAGTTCATTTTCCTGAAGTGCATCTCTATATGCTTTTTTAATCGCATCTTCACCGCGCTCGCATTCTGCTAGAATACTGTGACGATCATCGCCACCAAAGCTAGCTTTAATATCAATCCACGCACGGTGCAATGTACCTAAAACCGTATTGCCAGTATCAGGATTTTCACCGTTACGACCTACTAAACCAGCAAGTTCAGTAACATTTGTTCTGCTATCAGATGAAAGTTTGTCGAAAGTTGCTTTTAAATCGATATTCTCATCACTTAAATCGCTTGATGCTTTATCAAAACCATCTGCTCTGTCATTGTTAATCTCAATTAGGTCATTTAATACCTCAACTGTTTTTTCTTGATTTTCCATAGTAAATTATAATCTTATAATTGGTAGATGGTATAACAACAAGATGCAAGGATTAATGTTTGAAACATTCTAATTAAGAATCTTTTATTCTTAATTGGAAAAGAAATAATTTCTTATTTCAGATAGTAACCTAAGTATAGAATAAGGCAATTTTGATAGTGAGAAATAAGTCAAATTAAGTAGAAAAAAGAATAAAACAGAAGCGGCACGTGGCCTGCCAAAGTTTCAAAAGATATATTTTAAACAACTCTAACCTTAACGGCATTCAATCCTTTTTTTCCTTCTTGTACTTCATATTCAACGTTATCGTTTTCATTAACCTTGTCAATAAGACCACTTACGTGAACAAAGATTTCTGAACCATTTTCTTCTTTAATAAATCCAAATCCTTTTTCTGTATTAAAAAATTTCACTGTACCGTTTTTCATGTTATAGCTATTATTTAAAAATTATAAATAAAAATAGGGTTAAAATCTAAAAAACCAAAACAGATATAAGATTTAATTTTACAGTGAAGACTTTTTACTCCGTCATTTCCAAACTAATATAGATACAATCTATTACTGAATATACGATAAGCCTATCATTTATACATATGAAACTGTCATTTCGAAGTTACCATATTAGGCTGATGTAGGGTTATTCAACTTATTCATTAAAATAGCTAACACCTGTTGGGCGATCAAATTTCAAAATTAGTTTAAAGTATATGTGAAATTAGGTGTTCATCAATAATATTCAAAACAGAGTTAATCTCAAATGACCTTATAAATTGCAGATTGCTTATATTTGCGATATGATTATTTACAAGACGAATGAAGAAGTTGAGCTTATGAAAATCAGTGCACAACTGGTGAGTAATACTTTAGCTGAAGTAGCAAAGGTATTAAAACCAGGAATGACAACGCTGGCAATTGATGAATTGGCAAATACTTTTATTCTGGATAATGGCGCCGTTCCCTCCTTTTATAACTATAATGGTTTTCCCTTTCATATCATTACATCCGTAAACGACGTGGTTGTTCATGGCTTTCCAACAAAGGAGGAATTGAAGGATGGTGATATTATTTCTGTTGATGTTGGAACCATTAAAAATGGTTTCCATGGTGATCATGCCTATACATTTATCATTGGCGAGGTTTCTCCGGAGATCCTTAAATTAGTTAAAACGACTAAAGATTCACTTTATCTTGGTATAGAGCAGGCTGTTGCAGGTAAAAGAATGGGTGATATTGGATATGCTATTCAATCACATAATGAAAATCAAGGTTATGGGGTGGTTAGAGATTTAGTAGGACACGGATTGGGCAGGGATATGCATGAAGATCCTCAAGTACCTAATTATGGAAGGAAAGGTTCTGGAAGTCTATTGCGCGAAAACCTGGTTTTAGCCATAGAGCCGATGATTAATATGGGTAAGAAAGAAGTATACTTAGATGAGGATGGCTGGACGATTAGAACTGCAGATGGAAAACCATCAGTGCATTTTGAACACGATGTATGTGTAAAAAAAGGTGAAGCTTTAATATTATCTGATTATGCTCCCATTGAAATCGCAGAAAAAGCAAATGTTAATCTTAATACCTCTTATTACGTTTAACATAAAAGGAGAAATACGTATTTCTCCTTTTCTTTTATACCTATAATTTAGTATTCGAAGTTCTTCATCATACTTTCTAATTAGTATACCTATTTTGATTTTTGATGCTCATTTTTCATCTGTTAGCAATGAAAGGTTTCGAATCAAGTTTAAGATAATGTCTGGGACATTATACGAAGACTATAAGAAGTGATGTCTTGATATTATTTGTCGCTAATTGTTGTTCGTTTTTAATTCATCTATAAAAAGATCCTGAATCAAGTTCAGGAGGACGAGTCTTCAAGGGGAATCCCAACCCACCCGTCATACTGAATTTAGTTCAGCAACTATTTTGATAAGATTCTGAATCAATTTCGGCAGGACTTGCAACGGATGATGCGAAGAATATACTTTTAGCTTTCTGCTTTGCTCTTTAATCCTTGCTCTTTGTTCCTTGCTCCTTAGTCATCTGTAAAAGATCCTAAATCAAGTTCAGGAGTACGCGTGATTAGTTTATACGATGATTTTATGAAGTGATATATCGTTTGTCGTCTATCGTTGTTCAGTATTGGTTTATGCGCTTTCAACTTATAACCCATAACTTTTAACCTATAACTAAATTAGTGGGAAGTTTGCTTAATGTTACTGTCACTAATAACACAGCGAAGAATCCCTAACTTAAGTATTACTTCCGTTAAAACACCAAGAACAACTGTTCATCTAAATTTATGAGATCCCTAAAATCTGCGGGAGATAATAGTGAGATTTGTCTTTTTTCGTCTATCGTTGTTTCATAGGCTATGCAAAGATCCTGAATCAAGATCAGGAAGACGAGTGATGGATATGCGAAGAATTTTTATAGTTGATATTTTTTTCGATTTCGTATGTCATTGTTGATCGTTCGCTATCTGCTCCCAGACTTTTAACTTATAACCTATAACTTATAACCTTTAGTCTTTCAGCTTTAGTCTTTACTCCTTATTCTCACAAACGCAGAAACCCCTGCAGTTGTTACTGCAAGGGTTCTTTGTTAAATGCCTTTTTGAGGCTTTTAAGATTTGGCACCGACCTACTC
>NZ_JAXCWE010000019.1:0-48807 GCF_034045265.1 Pedobacter sp. CFBP9032
GGCTGGCCGCCGAAGGGCTCTTACTTTTTTGCTTGATCAAAAAAGTAACAAAAAAATCAAGGCTTGGATCTGATGTCGGATTAGCGCGTCGAAATTTAAATGGCGGTAGCGCAAGGGCTCGATTTGCTTTGTATTAAAGATTTGTTTTAAGGAGCCGTTCGCACTACCTTGGGTTGGAGGGAGATTTGAACGTTGGTGCAAAAATTTCAACGGCTTCTCCTTCCATCATCTCCTAAGCCGGAGAGCAGGATGGCAATAGCATGTGGTCATAGCAGGGTATCAATCGCTGGCATGTTAACCGTCCTACGGCATAATGCAAAATTTGGTCCCGCAAATCTAAATGATTACCGCAGATTTTTACCCTCATGATTCTGCGTAAATCTTCTTAATCTGCGGGAAAACAATTTAAGCGAGCAGGGTGGCGATAGACTAAACAGCGATTGCAACTCCCCTCCATTGGAGGGGTGCCCACAGGGCGGGGTGGTTTTTGAACTGGCTGTTTTCCGCTGCGCTTGGCCTGCCTCGGCTAGCCGCCGAAGGGCTCTTACTTTTTTGCTTGATCAAAAAAGTAACAAAAAAATCAAGGCTTGGATCTGATGTCGGATTAGCGCGTCGAAATTTAAATGGCGGTAGCGCAAGGGCTCGATTTGCTTTGTAATAAGGATTTGTTTTAGGAGCCGTTCGCGCTACCTTGGGTTGTGGGGAAATTTGAACGTCGGTGCAAAAATTTCAACGGCTTCTCCTTCCATCATTTCCTAGGCCGGATAGCAGGGTGGCCATAGCAGGATGAGAATTAGGATGCAGACTTAGATTTATAACAAGAATGGCTATCGCTATCACTATCCAACAAGGCCAAACCACCGTTTCTTCGTTCTGCTCTTAGACCGGCATGGTCATTTTTTTGGGATGGCACTGACCTAGTCCAGCGACTGACTTGGATAAAAAAAATGCGAGCCGGCAGTTTTGTTTCTTTTGCTGTCAAAAGAAAAAAGGCCCGTCCGGTCAGGACAAAATAGAATCTTTAAAATACGAAGCGTAAAAGAGTTTTTTTTGTACTATTCATCTATCGGCAGGTGTCATCACTTGCCGTAAACTTTTTCCGCTGCGCTTGACTTGCCTCGGCTAGCCGCCGAAGGGCTCTCTTCTTTTTCTTGGCAAAAAGAAGCAAAACCCAAGGCTTGGATCTGATGTCGGATTAGCGCGTCGAAATTTAAATGGCGGTAGCGCAAGGGCTCGATTTGATTTGTAATGAAGATTTGTTTTAGGAGCCGTTCGCGCTACCTTGGGTTGTGGGGAATTGAACGTTCGTGCAAAAATTTCAACGGCTTCTCCTTCCATCATTTCCTAGGCCGGATAGCGAGATGGAAATAGCATGATGAGAATTAGGATGCAGACTTAGATTTATAACAAGAATGGCGATCGCTATCACTACCCCAGCAAGGCCAAACCACCGTTTCTTCGTTCTGCTCTTAGACCGGCATGGTCAATTTTTTGGGATGGCACTGACCTAGCCCAGCGACTGACTTGGATAAAAAAATTGCGAGCCGGCAGTTTTGTTTCTTTTGCTGTCAAAAGAAAAAAGGCCCGTCCGGCCAGGACACGATAGATACTTTTAAACCCGAAGTGTAAAAGACATTTTTTTGTACCATTCCTCTATCGGCTGGTGTCATCACTTGCGGTAAACTTTTTCCGCTACGCTTGGCTTGCCTCGGCTGGCCGCCGAAGGGCTCTCTTCTTTTTCTTGGCAAAAAGAAGCAAAACCCAAGGCTTGGATCTGATGTTGGATTAGCGCGTCGAAATTTAAATGGCGGTAGCGCAAGGGCTCGATTTGTTTTGTAATAAAGATTTGTTTTAGGAGCCGTTCGCGCTACCTTGAGTTGGGGTATTTGAACGTGAGTGCAAAAATTTCAACGGCTTCTCCTTCCATCATCTCCTAGGCCGGATAGCAGGGTGGCAATAGCACGATGAGAATTAGGATGCAGACATAGACTTATAACAATAATGGCGATCGCTATCACTACCCTAGAAAGGCCAAACCACCGTTTCTTCGTTCTGCTCTTAGACCGGCATGGTCAATTTTTTGGGATGGCACTGACCTAGCCCAGCTACTGACTTGGATAAAAAAATTGCGAGCCGGCAGTTTTGTTTCTTTTGCTGTCAAAAGAAAAAAGGCCCGTCCGGCCAGGACACGATAATATTCTTTAAACCCGAAGCGTAAAAGACATTTTTTTGTAGCATTCATCTATCGGTTGGTGTCATCACTTGCCGTAAACTTTTTCCGCTGCGCTTGGCTTGCCTCGGCTGGCCGCCGAAGGGCTTGTTCTTTATTCTTGATAATAAAGAACCAAACAATCAAGGCTTGGATCTGATGTTGGATTAGCGCGTCGAAATTTAAATGGCGGTAGCGCAAGGGCTCGATTTGTTTTGTAATAAAGATTTGTTTCAGGAGCCGTTCGCGCTACCTTGGTTTGGTGCGAATTGAACGTTGGTGCAAAAATTTCAACGGCTTCTCCTTCCATCATCTCCTAGGCCGGACAGCAAAGTGGCCATAGCGATGTTGTTATCATGAGGTACGAAAGATTTCTATTTTTTTCTCTAATGCTATCAATGAACACCGAACCTTTTTTATAAGTCATTCCACGGACGGTGGGTTAAAGCGTTCGTCATCCTGAACTTGATTCAGGACCTATGGTATGATGATTTTTTTCGCTAGGTGCGAAAAGTTCTTATTACACGCCCTTCGGTGAAAGGTGCCGCTAGGCGGATAGGGGGGGGCTACGCTTGGCTTGCCTCGGCTGGCCGCCGAAGGGCTCTCTTCTTTTTCTTGGCAAAAAGAAGCAAAACCCAAGGCTTGGATCTGATGTCGGATTAGCGCGTCGAAATTTAAATGGCGGTAGCGCAAGGGCTCGATCTGCTTCGTAATGAAGATTTGTTTTAGGAGCCGTTCGCGCTACCTTGGTTTTGAGGTACTTGAACGTTGGTGCAAAAATTTCAACGGCTTCTCCTGCCATCATCTCCTAGGCCGGATAGCAGGATGGAAATAGCAAGATGAGAATCAGGATGCAGACTTAGATTTATAATAAGAATGGCGATCGCTATCACTACCCAACAAGGCCAAACCACTGTTTCTTCGTTCTGCTCTTAGACCGGCATGGTCAATTTTTTGGGATGGCACTGACCTAGCCCAGCTACTGACTTGAATAAAAAAAATGCGAGCCGGCAGTTTTGTTTCTTTTGCTGTCAAAAGAAAAAAGGTCCGTCCGGCCAGGACACGATAAAATCCTTTTAAACCGAAGCGTAAAAGACATTTTTTTGTAGCATTCCTCTATCGGCTGGTGTGATTACTTGCCGTAAATTTTTTCCGCTGCGCTTGGCTTGCCTCGGCTAGCCGCCGAAGGGCTTGTTCTTTATTCTTGATAATAAAGAACCAAACAATCAAGGCTTGGATCTGATGTCGGATTAGCGCGTCGAAATTTAGATCGCGGTAGCGCAAGGGCTCGATTTGAATTGTAATAGAGATTCATTTTAAGGAGCCGTTCGAGCTACCTTGGGTTGTGGGGAATTGAACGTTGGTGCAAAAATTTCAACAGCTTCTCCTGCCATCATCTCCTAGGCCGGATAGCATAGTGGCAATAGCGAGTGAATCATTTTTTTTTGAAAAAGGAAGGAGAAATACGATCGCTATGGCCACCTGGCAAGGCCAAACCACCGTTTCTTCGTTCTGCTTAGACCGGCATGGTCAATTTTTTGGGATGGCACTGCCCAAGCCCAGCTACTGACTTGGATAAAAAAATTGCGAGCCGGCAGTTTTGTTTCTTTTGCTGTCAAAAGAAAAAAGGCCTGTCCGGCTAGGACACGATAATATCCTTTAAACCCGAAGTGTAAAAGACATTTTTTGTAGCATTCATCTATCGGCTGGTGTCATCACTTGCCGTAAACTTTTTCCGCTGCGCTTGGCTTGCCTCGGCTAGCCGCCGAAGGGCTTGTTCTTTATTCTTGATGATAAAGAACCAAACAATCAAGGCTCGGATCTGATGTCGGATTAGCACGTCGAAATTTAAATGGCGGTAGCGCAAGGGCTCGATTTGAATTGTAATAGAGATTTATTTTAAGGAGCCGTTCGCGCTACCTTGGGTTGTGGGGATTTGAACGTTGGTGCAAAATTTCAACGGCTTCTCCTTCCATCATCTCCTATGCCGGATAGCGAGGTTGAAATAGCAGAATGGCAATAGCATGTGGTGGTTTTTAATGGGACTTTTTTTTGATAGGTTTTTGCATTTGTATGAACGGTCGGTTAAAACTCGAGAAACAACGACTACTATCACAAGCCTGTTTGAATGGTTAGCGCAACTTTTTGAATATCATTATCAAATTTATGCGACCCAGGGATTTTGATTTTGCTGATGTTTTTCTTCGCCGGAATTGCATTGTACATGGCCAGATCTTCATCGGCGCCAAAAATAAAACATAACTGACTATTAATTTTATTCACTTCCGGCAAGGTTTTATACTTTGCTTCCTTGTTGCCGAAGCCCATCATATCGGTTAATTTAATTACAAAATCGGTTGAAGAAGAAGGGGATAGCAGTATCGTAGATTTTAATTTCGCTTGCAGTTCTTTTGATAACCTTGGCGTTAAAAACAGTGCCGCATCTGCCCCAAAAGAATAGCCAACAATAGAAAATTCAGCGTTATTCCAGGTTTTTAAATAATGCTCGATGATGATAGTGAGGTCTTGTGCCATTTTATCTGGCGTTTTTTGATCCCAAAAATATTTTTTACTGTCCAGACTTACTATTGCATAGTTTTTTTCGGAAAGTGATTCCATCAGGTTTTGAGAGAAACTATTCATTCCACCATCTCCACTCAGGTAAAATATAATTCGTTTTGCTGTTGCTTTGGGCTTTACCGTAAGTGGATACCGAGATAAATCCTGCGCCTGTGCAAAGTGAAGGCTGAATATGAGAAAGAGAAATAAGGATAATTTAAATTTCATGTTATTTGCTTTTCAGTACTGCAACGATTTTATCATATTCACTTTCTTCATAATGGTGATCGCCTACTAAACTACCTAAACGAAAATTAGTTTGAGTAATGGCTCCAAGCGGTTTTTCGTTTTCATTAACACCATAAAAGCAAAAAATGGGAACGTTTAATTTCTTTACTTCCAGGTCAACTTTGTATGAGTAGTTGTCGCCAGAAAGGTTAGTAAGGTCAGCAAAACGAACTTTAAATGCAGTGGTGGCATAAGGAGAGAGCATTTCCAGTGCCATAACATGTCTTTTAGCCCGGTGTGGTAAATTGTTGTAAATGAAAGGAACTACATCAGCACCAAATGAATACCCGCATAAATAAATTTGGTGAGTGTGGTACTGAATGGCATATTTTCGCATCAGCATTGCGATAGCGATGCCGGTCTCTTCCGGATTCCTTTGATCCCAAAAATAATCTCTTGAGTTTATTCCGACCGTATAAAATCCACTTTCGGCAAACTTAATCGCTAAATTATCTTCAAATTTCACCCAGCCGCCATCTCCGGAAAATAAGATCACCAGTTTTTTAGAAAGCGGGTCTTTTGAAGGATAAAAGAAAACTGGTAAATTGAACTCCTTTAATTTAATCCCGGTATTATTCCGGACTCGGTCTCTCTTAAAAAGGGCACAACTACTTAATGATATGGCGCAAATTGCGAGCAAAAATCCGAGTTTTTTCATCGTCTAAAGAATTGAAAAACCGAGTGTAAATGATAAACCATGAGGGTTAATGTCGAGATCGTTGGTACTCATCTTATATCCCTTCAAGCCAACCGCAAGAAAGGTATCTAAGTGTTCGGTAAGCGAATATCTGGCGCCCAGGCCAGCGTAAGTATAAAACCCTGGCTCTCTAACCTTTCTTTTAAGATGTGGTGTAGCATCTTCAGCGATATTATAATGGTTAAACGATACGCCTAACGATGTTTCCGCATATGGTTTAATCTTTTTTGAAGTATTAAAATTGTATTTTAAATTCCCGTAAACCGGGATAAATCTGAGTCGATGAAGGATGAAGCCATTATCATGATGAACAGGTGTTGTCGCATATTCTAAGCCTACGCCGGGTTCTAAACCGTTGGCAAAACGATAATTAAATTTTAGTGATGGTGCATAGAAATAATTGGTATGTGTAGATCTTAGAAGTTCAAACGCTGGCGAAACAGAAAAGCCACCTGCTATATTTCCTGCTTGCTGTGAGAAGCTGTAAAAAGGAAGGATACTGAAAAAAAAATAGAGAAATGTTCTTTTAGCGATCATCGTTTTAGATTAACTAAGAGTAAAACTACTAAAAAAGCCAGTCATGTGTTAAAAGCCTTGGCAACTTTAACATCTTTTTACTAAAACCTAACTTGTTAAACCATATTTAATGTTAAAAATGATAATGCTGCGTATAATTAAGGCGCTTGCGGCACCGGAGGAGGTTGCTATCAAGGCCAGCAATGCGGCCCCGATAGCATAGCGTATATCAACATGTAATACCAATGTTAATAATGGGAACAATAACGCCTCCCCCAAGTCCGGTTAATGAACCCAGTAACCCTGCGAAATAAGCCCCGATGAATAAGATAATACTAAATAAGAGAATAGTCATGTTTACGTGGTGAATTTACGCCTGCGCCGGATTAATTTTCTGAACTTTTTTCTTATACGACCAATAAAATACAATCGGATAAACGAAAAGGTTAAATAAGGTGTTTGTGATCAAACCTCCTATTACCACAATCGCGAGAGGTTTTGATGCTTCCGAGCCAATTCCGGTAGATAGAGCGGCAGGCATTAATCCAATTGCCGCCATTAAAGCCGTCATTAATACAGGCCTGAATCTGCTGGCGATTCCATCCCGCATCGCATCGGTAAAGGTCCAGCTTTCATGATGTTTCAGCTCTGCGATATTCGACTTAAATTTGGTAATCAAAATCACACCGTTTTGCACACAGATTCCGAAAAGAGCAATGAAACCGATCCCGGCAGAAATATTGAAGTTTACGCCGGCTGCTAAAAGGGCTAATATTCCTCCGATCATGGCAAAAGGTACATTATTCAATACCAATAACGCATCGCGGATATTGCCAAATAGCACAAACAAGATTAAAAAGATTAGGAGCAGACTCACCGGAACAGCTTGCGAAAGACGTGAAATAGCTCTTTGTTGATTCTCAAAATCTCCGGCCCACTCTAATTTGTATTCTTTAGGAAGTTTGATCGTGGCATTCACTTTTTGTTGCGCTTCTGCAATTACACTTCCCATATCTCTTCCCCTGATGGAGAATTTAATGGCACCATAACGCTTGTGTTTATCGCGGTAAATCATGCTTGGCCCGGTTATTTTTTTGATGCTGGAAATTTCTGCCAGTTGAACGTTTGAGCCCGCTAATGTTGGAATTCGCAGTTTGCCTATCGAGCTTTCATCATTTCTGAAATCTTCCGGGTAGCGGATAATCAAATCAAATTTTCGTTCCCCTTCATAGATCTGGGTAGCTGCCTTTCCGCCAATCGCCATTTCTATTACCGCGTTTGCATCGGCTGTGCTTACCCCATAGAGCGCCATTTTCTTTTGATCGAGGTTGATCTGTAATTCCGGCTGACCTAAATTGCGCAAGATTCCCAAATCCTCAATTCCTTCTACAGTTTTTAAAATCTTTTCTATCTTTTCTTCTTCCCGTTCGATAAACTCGAAGTTTTCGCCGAACATTTTAACCACAATAGAACCTTTTACTCCGGAAACAGCTTCTTCCACGTTATCAGAAATAGGTTGAGAAAAGTTCAGGCTAATGCCCGGGAAACCATTTAGTTTTTCCTGCATCCGTTCAATCAGTTGCTCTTTACTTTGCTTTCGTTTCCATTCTTTTCTAGGATAAATATCCACATGAAATTCCATGTTGTAAAAACCGGTGGCATCTGTTCCATCGTTCGGACGGCCTGTTTGAGACATTACCTGTTTTACTTCCTCAAAACTCAAAAAGATCTTCCTCATATCGTTTGAAAGCTTCTTTGTTTCATCCAGAGAAATGCTGAGTGGTCCTGTTGCCCTGACGTAAATAGAACCTTCATCCAAACTTGGTAAAAACTCTGTTCCCAGGAATTTGAAGCTGATGGCACCTGCAACAAGCACCATCATGGATATGGTAAACACTAATTTTTTACGTTTAAAACACTTGTTGTAGAACTTGAGCGTGGCTTTGGTAATCCATTCCAGGAAAACATTGTGTTTCTCCTTTACATTCTTTTTGAGCAACACGCTGGCCATGGCGGGTACCAGCGTGAAGGTTAAAATTAACGCACCAAGCAAAGCAAAACTTAATGTCCAGGCGAGGGGCGAGAACATTTTTCCTTCTACTTTTTCGAAGGTGAAAATCGGTAGCAGGCCGGTAATGATAATGAGCTTTGCAAAGAGAATTCCTTTACCATTTTCCAGACTGGCTTTTTTGATGAAGCCGAGTTTGCTCATTTTATTGAAGCGTTCCATGCCTAATTTTTTCGCTTTCATATCCAGCGTTACAAAAATTCCTTCTACCATAACTACGGCACCATCAATAATAATCCCGAAGTCGATTGCGCCCATTGAGAGCAGGTTTGCAGGCATTCCTTTCAACTTTAGGCAGATAAATGCAAAGAGCAGTGCTAAGGGAATAATGATGGAAACAATGAGCGTGGTACGCCAATCGGCCATAAACACGAACACAATAAGGGTAACGAATAAAATTCCTTCGAGCATGTTACCCATTACGGTATGAACCGAATAATTAACCAGATCTTCCCGATCGTAAAAGGCTTTAATCTTCACATCATCCGGCAGAATATTGCTGTTAATAACATCGATTTTTTCTTTCAATCGGCTAATGACCTCGCTTGGATTTCCACCTTTACGCATCACTACAATTCCTTCCACCACATCAGGGTCTTGATCTCTGCCCACCTGACCGAGCCTCGGTAAAGCCGATTCGGCAACATCAGCAATGGTTTTGATGTAGATCGGAGTTCCGTTGATGTTATCCACCACCACATTCCTGATTTCGTCGATGTTGTTTAATACCCCAATTCCCCGCACTACGTAAGCCTGGCCACTTTGCACTATTACATCGCCACCAACATTGATATTACTTTTGGAAACCGCTTCGAAAAGTTCAGTTGCGGTTACGCCGTACTGTATAGACTTTTGTGGATCAACGGTAATTTGATAAGTTTTAACCTCTCCGCCGAAGCTCACCACATCTGCAATGCCTGAAACGGAAAGCAGTTCCCGCTGAATTACCCAATCCTGCAGGGTTTTCAGTTCCCGAACGGTCTTGGTATCACTGGTTAAAGTATAGCGAAAAATTTCTCCGGTAGGTCCGTAAGGTGGTTGCACTTCCGGCTGGATACCTTCCGGAAGATCAGCTTCATCCAGGTGATTATTGACTTGCACGCGGGCCTCCGCATAATCAACATCATCCTCAAAACTTACTTTCACAATTGATAAACCAAATAATGAAGAAGAACGGATGCTGGTTCGTTTTTCAGTTGGATTCATCGCAATTTCCAGCGGGCGGCTCACAAATTTCTCCACTTCTTCAGCACTTCTGCCAGGCCACTGCGTAATGATGGTGATGTTGGTATTCGTTACATCAGGAAATGCATCAATAGTGGTGTTTTTGAAGCTTAAATAACCAGCGAGGATGAGGATGAACGTAGCAAAGAAAATAAAATATTTGTTCTTCAGCGCAAAGCCTATAATGCTTTTGATGAATGTATTCATACGGGGAAAATCTTAAGGATAAAAAGAGTATTACTGGGTTTTCAGGTTTTCAAAAAGGAAAACTTGTTTAGAAGCGATCACACGGTCGCCGGCATTTAATCCCTTATTGATATAGGTTTTACTGGCTGTTTTTCTGCCGAGTTGAACTTCCTGAATGCGCACTTTATTTTCATTGTTCAGGATCAGTACATAATTTTTATTATCATCGAAAATAATGGCACGTGAATTTACCGCGGGAAGGTCAACGCCAGAATGGGCAGAAACTTTCACCGTGCCGAGCATACCCGGTTTTAATAAAGTATTGGTATTGGCAATCACCACGCGTGCGTTCATTACCTTACTATCCTGATCGATCAGGTTATAAATTTTGTCTATTTTACCTTTAAAAACCTGTTCTGGGTAGGATAGGGTAGAGAGATTTACTTCATCGCCAACTCTGATGCGCGAAATATCGGATTCATAAATATTAATCATTGCCCAAACATGAGAAAGATCGGCGATGGTAAACAAACTTTTATCATTATCGCTTCGCAACTGCATATCATCAGTTACGTTTTTTTCGATGACAAAGCCACTAATGGGCGATTTAATCGAATATAAACCAGTGTTGCTTCCACCATTAAGCTTTAAAACTGCATTTGCACGTTTTAACTCTGCTTTTTTAATGAGAAAATCATTTTTAGCTTCTTCGAGTTCTTTCGCTGAGGATAGGCCACTTTCAAAGAGTTGGTCGGCTTGTTTCAGGCTACGCTCAGCGTTTTTAAGTTCAGCATTTGCCGAGATTACCTCCTTGTCAAAGCCCGCCATTTCAGCGCTGGTAACGGAGGCGAGGGTTTGTCCGGCAGTTACCTGATCGCCTAAACGTACATTCACCCGGTTAACTAAGCCGCTTACCATCGGGAAAAGTTCTGATTTCCGGTCTTCATTCGCGCTGATCTTTGCAGAGAACATCAGATCTGACTGATTACTTGCTTGCTGCACCGTATCTATTAATAATCGATTGATCAGGGAATCTGTTATGGAAAATTTCTCTGGTGCGGCTTCAGTTTTATGATCGCTACAGCCTAAACTTAAGCTAATGGAAGTAAGTAAAACTGCTT
Organism: Pedobacter sp. CFBP9032; assembly: GCF_034045265.1. Classification (NCBI taxonomy): domain Bacteria; kingdom Pseudomonadati; phylum Bacteroidota; class Sphingobacteriia; order Sphingobacteriales; family Sphingobacteriaceae; genus Pedobacter; species Pedobacter sp. CFBP9032. The sequence goes on from NZ_JAXCWE010000019.1 coordinate 10,869, forward strand.
TTATAATGTTTTTATAGATAATTTGCATATGATTATTTGAAAAGGTTTGATCCCGTTACATAATTTAATTCTTCTCTGGCGCTCCATCTTTCCCGCTGAATATTATTGATTTGTAAAACAGTTTCTTTATAGGATTCGTAGAGGTCTAGAAACTCCATCAAACTGATGTTTCGTTCTCTGAAATTTTTAATCAGACCTGCAATGAGTTGAGCAAAACCCGCATTGAATTCCGGATTGATTTCGGAATACAGTTTTTCATTTCGAAGCGCGGTGCGGTAACTGTTAAAAACCTCGTTATTTAAAAGCAGTTCTTGTTTGCTGACGTTTGTAGTTGCTGCGTCGATTGCAATTTTTGCCTTTTTAATTTCCCCCTGATTTCTGTTGAAGAGTGGAATCGGAATTTTTAATCCTAAACCTGTATATTTTTCCGGGTAATTTCCTTTCAAATCATAGGTTAAAGCGATTTCCACATCAGGAATAGCCATAGCCTTCTGCAGTTTAAGATTCAGTTCGTTGTATTCTAAAGCCACCTTCGCCAGTTTTAAGTCGCTTCTGTTGGTTTTGGCAGAATCTAATAAACTGGCATAAGGAATTTTATCTAACGCGACGGTTTCATTTGATTCAGGGCGTACTAAGCGGAAGTTAGCTTCTGGTTGCAAACCACAAAGCAGGCGCAAATCCCGGTAGTCATCTTCTAGCTCGTTGAGCAAGTTGGTCTGTTCTGTCCGGAGTCCGATTAACAGTGATTTTATCCTGATCACATCTTTCGAAGCCACATTGCCCATTTTCAACTGTGTTTCATAAGCGGAGATCAGGCTTTGTGTCGATTTAAGTTGTTCCTGGTAAACCTGTAAAGATTGAGCATTGAAATATGCCTTGTAAAATGTAGTGCGAAGCTCAAATTTTAGCGTACGCAGTAAATCAAAATATTCTATCTCTGCCATTTTTGCGCCAGATTTGGCCAGTTTGATGTTCTTATTTCGTTTGCCAGCCAGTTTAACCAGTTGGGAAATCGATCCTGCAAACTGACCGTAGGCAAGTGAGGTTTGGAAAAACTTTCCGGTTTCATGGTTGTAGAATAAATTCTCATATTCCAGCTCCGGATTATCGAAAAGTTTGGCCGTAATGATCTCTGCTTTTGCCTGATCGATTTGATAATTGGCGGCCAGTAATTCGAAATTGTGTTTTAAAAACAATGCTTCTGCCTGAGGCAAACTTAATTTGACTGTATCATTTTGCGCAAAAGCTATTTGGTATAAAAGGCTCAGGAAGAGAAAAAGTAGGGTGCCTATTTTTGTCATGCGGCAAATCTATCCCAGCCGAATTAAACGCAAATTAAATCGAAATTAAAAGCAGATTAAAGTTAGAGGAAGGGGAGATGCATTGCCTTGAGCAGGTTTTTTTGATTTTATTGCTTTAAAATTGGCAAACTAATTATAAAAGCACTTTTTTGTTCAGCAGAAATTTTAATATTTCCGTTAAACAAATGAAGTATTTTGTTGGCAATATATAGTCCCATACCTTCGCCTTTTTGCCCTGCATCCGCTGCTTTGGTGTAGAATGGTTTAAATACATCGTCTCGTTCTGAAGCCCGTATGCCTGGACCCTGATCAATAATTTTGATGAGCAACAGATCAGTCTCCTCTACTAAATGGCAACTTACATTTTTGTTGTCAGAAAATTTAAAGGCATTCGCAATGATGTTATCGAGCGCAATTTGCAGCAAAACTAAATTGGCAGAAACGATGATTGCAACATTATCCGTGAGGTGATTAATGATTTCCAGATCGAGGTTTTTATGCTGTTTCCATTCCTTCTGGATCTTAATAAGTAGTTCATCCAAACGAATGGGCGAAAGTTGCGATTCTATTAATTCGAGATCCATTTTAGCCAGGGCAAGTAAGCCAGTAATCATATGTTCTATATTTTCAATATCATCTACAATGGATTGAATTACTGTTTGATAAGCCTTCGTATCTCTTGCTTTTGATAAGGCAAGTTCTGCCGTGATCATCATTCTGGTAAGCGGTGTTCTCAACTCATGCGAAGCATTGGCAACAAAGGTTTTCTGTAATATAAAGGCTTGTTCCAAATCTTCCATCAGGTGGTTAAAGCTTTGTGCAATCAAGTCGATTTCATCTTTAGTCTGACTTTCTTCCACCCGGAATTCCAAATTTTTAGCGCCAACCTTTTTCACTTCTTCCATGAACTTTTTTAAAGGCTTCAGCATTTTCTTTGCCACCCATCTACTCAGTAATAAAACAATTATTGAGATGGAGATAAAGGTGAAAAGCATAATTTTTAGCAACTTATCCAAACGGTTATGCGTGCCCTGATCGGTGGCAGCGGCTAGGATAACAAAATCGCCCTGGTTATCTTTATAATAAATCCCCACCACCTGCCTTTCGCCATCTTTGTATTGCAGGTGTTTCTTCTTCCGAACCGCGTTAATGGTGGCTTTAGTCCAGTATTGGGCAGAATCTCCAATAAATGTGGCTCTGTTTTGATTATCGTAAATTCTAATGACCTCACCATTAAGTTTTTGCAAGTATTTATGGCGAACATCACTTAAGGCATCCCGACTTATTTCATCGGCTTCCAGATAGAGCTTCGCAGTAACCATGGTTCGATCGGTTAAGCGTTCAAAGAAATCGGCTTGTAAGAACTTCATGAAAGTAAAATAGACTACGCATAGCACGGCAAGCAGCATAGAGGTGCTGATCAGCGTGAAATATAATGCGATGCGGTCTTTAATTTTCATTACTTCAAAATATAACCCATGTTTATTTTTGTATGGATGAGTTTGCGGTCGAAATTCTTTTCTATCTTCTTCCGAAGGAAGTTGATGTAAACGTCTATCACATTGGTTCCGGTTTCAAAGTTAATGTCCCAAACCTGTTCTGCAATAAATTGGCGGGATAGTAAACGGTTAGGGTTCCGGAGGAATAGCTCGAGCAAATCAAACTCCTTTGCACTCAATTCAATTTTGATGTCGGCCCGGATTACTTCCTTACTATAGGTGTCTAAACAGAGATCGGCGAAACAAAGTTGATGGTTTTTAGTGTTTTCAATGCCAGTTTGTCTCCTTAATAAAGCATTTACCCGGGCAAGTAATTCTTTCAAATGGAATGGCTTAACCAGGTAGTCGTCCGCACCTGCATCTAAGCCTGTTACCTTATCGTCGATAGTTCCCATTGCAGTGAGCATGAGAATCGGCGTGCTGATATGATCATTCCGGAGGTGTTTGCAAAGCTGAATTCCGTTTAATCCCGGCATCATGATGTCAACAATAAAGAGGTCAAATTTTTGGCTTAAGAAGGTTTGAAGCGCATCTGTTCCGTTATAAACGTTAGCTACGTCGTAGCCGTTTTCTTCTAAAGCTGTTTTAAGGAGGGCGGCAATTTTAACATCATCTTCTGCAATTCCTATCTTGACCATGATGCAAAAGTAGTAATCTCACCTTAAAAGGAGATTAAAATTAGTGAGGTTGATGGCTGACTGGTTTTCTTTATACTGTGCTGTAACTACCTGAGGAGAGTGGCCGCCAGGCTGGCTATAGCGATTGCTACATCAAGGTCTCGCAATTGCGAAGTACGAAGCAATTTTTTTCGATTTATTACAGAAACTTTCTAGCCCGCTGGCTGCGAAAAATCTTTATTATACGCCCTTTTCCTCCTGGGGAAGGTACAAATAGGCGGACATGGGGGTGTTTTTTCCCACTGCGCTTGGCTTGCCTCGGCTAGCCGCCGAAGGGCTCTTACTTTTTTGCTTGATCAAAAAAGTAACAAAAAAATCAAGGCTTGGACCTGATGTCGGATAAATTCGTTAAAGCTTTATTTCGGCAGCACAAGCACCCGATGAAGGATCGGGAGAGGACGCGCTGCCTTGGGTTGTGGGGTATGAAAGATTGTGGTTGAAGCTTTAACGTTTTCTCCTTCCATCATTTCCTATGCCGGATAGCAGGGTGGCAATAGCATGACGAGAAAGTCGGATGCGGACTTAGATTTATAACAAGAATGGCGATCGCTATCACTACCTAACAAGGCCAAACCACCGTTTCTTCGTTCTGCTCTTAGACCGGCATGGTCAACACCTGCCGAAAACTTTTCCCGCTGCACAGCCTTGCCTCGGCTAGCCGCCGAAGGGCATTTACTTTTTTGCTTGATCAAAAAAGTAACAAAAAAATCAAGGCTTGGAACTGATGTCGGATAAACTCGTTAAAGCTTTGTTTCGGCAGCACAAGCACCCGATGAAGGATCGGGAGAGAACGCGCTGCCTTATGTTGTGGTGGGTTGAAAGATTGTGGTTGAAGCTTTAACGTTTTCTCCTTCCATCATTTCCTAGGCCGGATAGCAGGGTGGCAATAGCATGATGAGAAAATTGGATGCAGACTTAGATTTATAAGTGGTTAAAGCTTTAACGTTTTCTCCTTCCATCATTTCCTAGGCCGGATAGCAGGGTGGCAATAGCATAAACGAGAAAATAGGATGCAGACTTAGATTTATAACTAAAAAAATCGATCGCTATCACTACCCAGCAAGGCCAAAGTACTGTTTCTTCGTTCTGCTCTTAGACCGGCATGGTCAATTTTTCGGGATGGCAATGTCCAAGCCTACCCACTAACTTTAACAGAAAAATTGCGAGCCGGCAGTTTTGTTTCTTTTGCTGTCAAAAGAAAAAAGGCCCGTCCGGCCAGGACAAGATAGAATCTTTTAAACCGAAGCGTAAAAGAGTTTTTTTTGTAGCATTCATCTATCGGCTGGTATCATCACTTGCAGTAAACTTTTTCCGCTGCGCTGGCTTGCCCCGGCTGGCCGCCGAAGGGCTTTTACTTTTTTGCTTGATCAAAAAAGTAACAAAAAAATCAAGGCTTGGACCTGATGTCGGATAAATTCGTTAAAGCTTTGAGGGCGGCAGCACAAGCACCCGATGAAGGATCGGGAGAGGACGCGCTGCCTTGGGTTGTAGTGGGTTGAAAGATTGTGGTTGAAGCTTTAACGTTTTCTCCTTCCATCATTTCCTAGGCCGGAGGAGCAGGGTGGCGATAACATGATGAGAATTAGGATGCAAACTTAGATTTATAAAGAATGGCGATCGCTATCACTACCCAGCAGGGCCAAACCACCGTTTCTTCGTTCTGCTCTTATACCCGGCATGGTCAATTTTTCGGGATGGCAATGTCCAAGCCTACTCACTAACTTTAACAGAAAAATTGCGAGCCGGCAACTTTTCTTCTTTGGTTGCCCAAAGAAGAAAGCCCGTCCGGACAGGACACGATAATATCCTTTTAACTCGAAGACTAAAAGACATTTTTTTGTAGCATTCATCTATCGGCTGGTGTCATCACCTGCTGAAAACTTTTCCCCGCTGCGCTGGCTTGCCTCGGCTAGCCGCCGAAGGGCTTGTTCTTTATTCTTGATAATAAAGAACCAAACAATCAAGGCTTGGACCTGATGTCGGATAAACTCGTTAAAGCTTTGCTTCGGCAGAACAAGCACCCGATGAAGAATCGGGAGAGGACGCGCTGCCTTGGGTTGTGGTAGGTTGAAAGATTGTGGTGAAGCTTTTAACGTTTTCTCCTTCCACCATTTCCTAGGCCGGATAGCAGGGTGGCGATAGCATGATGAGAATTAGGATGCAGACTTAGATTTATAACAAGAATGGCGATCGCTATCACTACCCAACAAGGCCAGACCACCGCTTCTTCGTTCTGCTCTTAGACCGGCATGGTCAATTTTTTAGGATGGCACTGACCTAGCCTATCTACTGACTTGGATAAAAAAATTGCGAGCCGGCAGTTTTGTTTCTTTTGCTGTCAAAAGAAAAAAGGCCTGTCCGGCCAGGACAAAATAGAATCCTTTTAAATCAAAGTGTAAAAGACATTTTTTTGTACCATTCATCTATCGGCTGGTGTCATCACTTACCGTAAACTTTTCCCGCTGCGCTGGCTTAACTTTGATCTTCTACCATAAGAAAAATCGCGTCTCAACTTCCATAGGTGGAGTTGAAAACGCGATTTATTACTGAACAACTTGTATTTATCCCTTTCTGGCCATGTCGATCATCATGGAAATTTCATCTACAGCAGCTTCGTTACCACCATCAAAACCCATCAGGTTAAACCTGATATTTCCTTGAGGATCAATCACAAATTTTGATGGAATTCCATTTACTTTATAATCACTTACTACTTTGTTAATTTTAGTTTCAGGGTCTTTATTATCCATCAATACTTCAAAATTATAGTTTTGCGATTTAATGTAGTCTGCAGCATCTTTAGTTGGGTTAGGGGTTTTCTCCCAGGTGTGAATAAACAAGAACTGTACAGTAGGGTCGTTTTTATATTTATTTACAGCCATTTGCATTGCAGGAAACGATGCCTTGCACGGTCCGCACCAGGTTGCCCAGAAATCTAAAATCACAGTCTTACCTTTCAAACTGCTTAAGGTAACTGATTTGCCGTCCAGATCGGTTAGCGTAAAATCTGCCGCGGGTTTTTTAATTATTTCTTTACTTAATTTTTGCTGTAGATTGGCGATAATGCCTTTCCTGATCTCTGCAGCATATTGGTCAAAACCGGCTTCGCTACCTTTTACTTTAGTATAAAGCTTTTTGAAAGTAGCACTCATTTCATCATCCGCCTTACCAGATTTTACAGCTTCTTCCAGCTTGGTATACGCTTCCTGGTTTCTGTTCAATGCCATTAAAATTTTAGCGTACTGGAAATTTGTTTTCGGAGAAGCAGTCTTTGGATTGGTCGTTGCTAATTTCGCATACTGAAGTGCCTCGTTGTATTTTTTTTGTTCATAGAGTACATTGGCATAACTCATGGTTAAATAGGGATAACCCGATGCAGCAAATTTCGATGAGTTCTCATTAGGTAATTTCCCATCATAATAAGCTTTTGCACTTTCTGTTGCCTTTTTATAAAAGAGGGCTGAATTTTTTAAATCTCCGGTTCTATAAAAAGCTTGACCAAGACTACTATAAGCATTGCCTTTCCAAAAGTCTACTAAAAACTTATCCGCATATTCCATTGCTTTCGCAGTATTTTTTTGTTCTGCATAACCACTTGCAATGCTGCTGGTTACGTAGTCGTAAGTAATTAAATCATCGCCACTAAAGTTGGAGGGTGGAAATTTCTTAATCCATGCTTTATAAGCGATTTCCTTTTCTGCAGGCGTTTTCAGTGGAAAAATTTCGTCTGAAGCCACTTTGTTTCTGGCACGCATTCCATTCGGAAATTTAGTTAACTGCACTTCCAGCAAAGAATCCGTCGCCTTTTGATTTTTCAACTGGAAATAATAATTGATGGCCATGTTCATTTCCTTTTCATCATTGGCTGCAGCCAGGCGCTTAAGTTGGCCATTAAGCAGCACATGGTCTGCAGGATTTTTTGAAGCGACCAATTTGTCCAGATAAATTTTTGTGGTATCAAGTGGTTTTGTTTGCGCGTTAAGTTGAATTGATGCAGCCATCAATCCAAGTGTGCCAATAAAAAGGCTTAATGTTTTCATATTTTAATCTTTAAAAATTTCTGATAACTTTTTGGTTAATTCTTCGCCTCTTAAATCTTTGGCAATAACTTTGCCTTCTTTATCGATCAAAAAGCTTGCTGGTACAGATTTTACACCGTAAGCTGTTGCGGCTGTATTCGTCCAGCCCTTTAATTCTGAAACATGTTTCCAGCCTAGCCCATCGTCTTTTATGGCTTTTAACCAAGCTTCTTTTTTGCTGTCAAGGGAAACACCTAAAATCTCGAATCCTTGATCATGGTATTTTTGATAGGCGGCAACAACATTTGGGTTTTCTTTCCTGCAAGGCACACACCAGCTTGCCCAGAAATCAATCAATACATATTTCCCCCTTAATTGTGATAATTTTAAAGGCTTACCGTTCACATCATTCATGGTAAAATCGGGAGCAACTTTTCCTGGGGCAGTTTTATTTAGTAAATCTAAACTCGCCTTAATGGCTTTGCCGATGTATGAATTTTTAACCTCGGGCTTAAAAAGTGTATACATTTCTGCCGCCTGTTGTGGATAGTTGTAATTAATTAAACGTTCTTCAACAATGGCTGCAACAGCTACCGAACCTGGATGCGCCAGTACGTAATCCTTAATTGCTTTTTGATTAAGTACATCCAGATTTTTAAATTCATCATCGAAGGGCTTGCGCTGCTCTGGAGTAAGCGTTACTTTGCCTTTTTGAGTTGCACTATCTAATGCAGCATAAATCATTCCCGCTTTTGAAGTAATGGTTTTCCAGGGGCCATTATAAAAAGCAAGATAGACATCGGTTTCTGGTGATCCAATAATTTTAGCATTAAATAAAGAATCTTTATGCCCTTCAAACGTCATTGCTTTATTTTCAAGAAGAAAATATTTTTGCTCCCTAATTTTTGGCATTTGAATGCTATACATCATCACCTCTGGTGTTGTTCCGGAAAATGTAAATTTTCCATTAGTAATTTTGGTCGAATCTTTAATTTCCTGATCACCAATCTGATGAGTAAGATAGATTATACCGTTCTCTATACCCCTGATATTTCCAGAAATTTTATAGCCAGGTTGAGGCTTAAAAGCAGTTGCACCTATTAAAAGTGCCGCTGCTAAAGCGATATGTTTTGTTTTCATTTTGTAGGTTGATGATAATTGCCGCTGTAAAATTACCAGTTGAAGCTTGTTGAAATACCCAGGGTAAATCAACAAGCTCAAACTGGATTTTTATATTTTACTAATTATAACCCAAATTCTGAGTTAATGCAGTATTGATTAAACGTTGTGCATCTGGTATCGGATATAGAACCGAAGTCGCTTTCCATGTGGTTGGCTTTAAGGAACCAATTACCGCATTGGCTCTATTTGTTCTTTTTAAATCAAACCAGCGGTGCCCCCATTCGCCAAAAAGTTCCATCTTTCTTTCTTGTTCAACCGCAGAAAGCATTTGAGCCTGGGTTAATGTGGGGCTAACACCCGCTAAACCAGCTCTTAATCTCACTGCATCTAAATCTGTTTTGGCGCCGCTCAAATTGTTTTGTTGCGCCCTGGCTTCTGCCCTGATTAAATATTGTTCAGCCAATCTTAAAGCAACGTTATATTCATTTCCGGTGCCAGAACCTATCTTATATTTAGTAATCGAATAATAAATTTTGCCTCCTAAAGTTTTTGCCGATGTCCAGTTTGCCCTGCGTAAATCGCTTGTACTTTCAAAGCTCTGGTAGGTGCCATCGGCTAAAGAGTAAACTGGGATTGATGCTGCAGCTGATACGTATCCATTACCTGGTACAGATACGCCTGTTGTGTTGCCTATCTGCCAGATAATCTCATTACTGTTATTGATAAACGCTAATTCCGGAGCCGGTAAGCTATAAGTGCCAGTGCTTATTACTTGTGCAGCCTGCGCTTCAGCGTTTGCATAGTCTTTTTGATAGAGGTACACGCGGGCCAAAAGCGCAGTAGCTGCATGCTTGTTAGCACGGCCTCTAAATGTTCCGGCATAAGTAGTTGGTAATACAGCTTGAGCTTCAGTCAAATCTTTTATAATTTGTTCATAAACCTGTGCTGATGGAGTACGTGGTAAAGCAGCATTTTCAAATGCGGAATAATCGTCTTTTAATGGGAGAGGAATATCTCCAAATAAATTAACGGCGTAGAAATAAAAATAAGCCCTTAGGAATTTAACTTCGCCTAATAACTGTGCTTTTGTAGAAGCCGTTAAAGTTGTAGAAGCCGTAATGCCACTAATGGCATTATTAGTATTTTTTATTGGCTGATAAATATTGCCCCAGGTATTATTCACAAAGCTATTGGTACTTAGCAGTGCATTTTTAGAAAATTCCTGAATGCCCGCATCTGTGCCATTATATTGTACATCATCGCTAGAAATTCCAGGATAAAATGTAACATAAGTGAGGAAGCCATTTACCGCCGCAGAAGATTGCGAATATATGCCCATCACCACGCTCTGTGCTGATGCATCCGTTTTGAACGCGTCATCAAAACCAATCTGGGTAGGGGGCGCACCTAATTCTACAAATTTTTTACAAGATGAAACAGTAAACACTGCTCCAATAATCAATATGGTATAAATGAAATTTTTATAATTTTTTTTCATGATTTTTTGATTAAAATGAACAGTTAACACCAAATACAATCGTTCTTAGTGGCGGTACAACCTGGCCGATTGTTCCTGTACCTAAACCTGGAGGACCTCCGCCTACAGTAGTTTCGGTATCCAGTACATATTTATTCTTAGCCCAGGTATATAGGTTTTGCCCTTGAACAAAAATGCTTGCATTTGAAATCTTTACATGTTTAAGCCATTCTTGTGGTAGGGTATAAGATAAGTTTACCGATCTTAATTTTAGATAAGAAGCATCGCCGTAAACTGCGTCTGATTGTGTGTAAAAATTGTAGGAAGCTGCGATGGCTGTGCCGGCAGTAGCAGAAGATCCAGGGATATTAGATGAAGTATTTGATGGTGTCCATCGGTCTAACCAATAATCATTTTGATTTGTTAATGCGCCAGGGCGTGTATTTAAAATTTGAGTAACCCCAAAACGGTGATTGAACTGGAAAAATATCCCTAAATCAAAGCCTTTGTAGGAAAAGGTATTGTTAAATCCTCCAAAGAAAGGTGTTCCAAGGTCTACCACATAACGGTCGTTAGTATTAATTATTCCATTTCCATCTCTGTCTTCATACATTGCTGCTCCATTTGCAGGGTTTACACCAAGAAAGTGATAAGGACGGAATAAGTTAATGGATTCCCCAACCACATAACTGAAAGAAACAAATGATTTATCAAGATTAGGGAATTCTACCAACTTATTATTGGTAAAGGTTAAGTTAAGGGATGATTTCCATGAAAAATCTTTAGAAGCAATGTTTGTAGTATTCAATTCTAATTCTAGACCCTGATTTTGAATAACAGCAGGAAGATTTTGTGTGTATGAATTATAACCGCTCTGGAAAGCCACGGCATTGGAGGTAATTTGATCAGAAGAACGGTTTCTGTAATAATTGGCTGTAAATGTAATGCGATCTTTTAAAAAGCCTAAGTCAATTGCCAGATCTAGTTTTTTGGTTGTTTCCCATTTAATAGTTTGATTAGGAAGACCGTTTGGTATTATAGATGCATTACCTAGGTAAGGTGTTGTTGGATTATACAAAGGCAAATAAAGATAATTTGGAATCTGATCATTACCCGTAGTACCGAAACCAGCTCTCAATTTACCAAAGCTTAGGAAGGAGAGATTATTTTTAATAAAATCTTCATTAGAAAATATCCAGGCAGCACCAACTGCGCCAAAATTACCAAAACGGTTCTCTGGGCCAAATCTTGATGAACCATCTCTTCTGAAAGTTGCATTGACCAAGTATTTGTCTTGCCAATCGTAATTTAATTTAGCAAATACCGCGTTGTATTTATATTTTACGATGTTATTATAGCGTATAGTTATTGTTCCGGCAGCGCTAAGGGTACCCAAAAGGTCTTCAGAACTGTAGTTGTTTCCGAAAATAGATGATCCATTTGAAGTGTTTTGTTGGAAACTGCTACCAATTAGAGCTGTAAACTTGCCTCCGCCTAAATTCCTGGTATAATCCAATGTTGGCTCTACAATCCAGTTTTGGGCATTTAAATTTGTAAATGTTGCACTACTAACCGGATTGCTTGTTGGATTTTGAGAAGAAAATGGGTCTTTGTTAATTTGTTCTAACCTGGTATTGGTGTACCCAAAATTAGTTTTGGCCGTTAATCCAGGTAAAATGCTGTATTTAAGATTAGCATTGGCGATTAAATTATTGGTTACGCCAGTATATTCTTTCAGTAAGGAGGCCATTGGATTTGTAAAGCTACCAAACCAATATAATCTGTTATTAGCATCATATAAAGGCAAATTAGGAGGTAAATTATATGCTGAAGATACATCTGATGCGGGCAGTTTAGTATTATCGTTGCTATAACTAACAGAGAATGATGCACCAAACTTTTTGTTTTGTGAAGTATGATCAAGATTTAATCTTGAAGTAAATCGCTTATTGCCATTATCACCTAAAAATACACCCGTTTCTTTACGATAGCCAGAGTTGAAGAAGAATCGCGTTTGTTCATTGCCACCAGATAATGATGCCTGTACTTCATTTACATGACCGCGGTTTCCAATCAATAATTTTTGAAAATCAGTTGAACTGTTTTGATCCCAAAGCGTCAAATCCGGAGCATTCGTAGCATTTGGCGTAGCATTGTCATTCTGGAATGCTTCTTTTCTCATAGCCAAATAATCCTGAAGATTTAACATTGGAATAAAGCGGCCAACTTCTGTAAAACCTGTACTCAAATTTGCACTTACTCTTACCTTTCCAGATTGTCCTTTTTTTGTAGTGATCAATACTACACCGTTTGCACCTCTCGATCCGTAAATAGCTGTAGCGTCTGCATCCTTCAAAATGTCTATCCGCTCAATGTCAGATGGGTTAATCATCCCAAAAGGACTGATACCGCCACTTGCACCAGATGTTCCAAAAGCATTTAGGTTGTCTGATGGAGGAGAACCTCCATTAAAATTGGTAAAGGGTACGCCGTCAATTACATATAATGGGATACCGCCTTGCGATAAAGAATTCTGACCACGGATTTGTATCTGCACCGCACTTCCAGGAATACCGTTGTTTTGAGCAATCAACACACCCGGCATTCTGCCAGAAAGTGCTGCTAATGGGTTTCCAACAGGTTGTTTCTGAATCTCATCAGCAGATATGGAAGCAACAGCGCCCGTATTCAACTTTCTTGTTGTGGTGCCATAACCAATCACCTGAACCTCGTTCAAACTTCCTGCTTCCGGAATCAAGGCTGTTTTTAATGAGTTTGTTTTCTCATCAACGGCTATTTCTTTGGTTACGTAACCCACATAACTGAATATGATGGTAATGGTTTTGCCAGCAGGGATGTTAACACTATAATGTCCGTACTGATCTGATGCGGTACTAAACTCTTTATCTCCTTTAATGCGAATAGATACACCAGGGAGTGGAATTCCCTCCTCATCAGTCACCATTCCGGTTAAACGGGTATCGTTAACACTTGTTATAGTGTTCGCCACAGGAAGCTTGGAAATGAGAATTTTATCACCTAGCTGATTATAAGTTAAACCCGTGCCATTTAAAATCAGGTCTAATGTTTCTTTAACCGTTCTGGCGCCTAAAGGAATACTTACGGGTTTGAGGTTTTTAAGTTCGTTATTGCGGTACAGAAAACGAAACTGACTATTTTGTTCAATTTTTTTGATTGCCGAAGTGATTGGCTCCTGATTCATCTCGATCGTAACTTGTACTTGCTGAGTAGATTGGGCAATAACTTCTGTAGCAAACAGGCATGGGAGAGAGGTAATAAATACGATAGCAATGATGGAGCTGATGCGCATAAGCTGACGAATTAAATATCGTGTTTGGGGTGATGCAGTGAAGAAAGCATATTTCTTCCTGCCCTCTGCCGATTGTGCAGAAAAATACATAATTTTAAATGTTTAAAATGAATCCTAGAAAATTGTTTAAACGCGTAGATACAGTTAGCGCTGTATCTGCAACGGCTCCTTGTTTAGCGACAAGGAGTTTTTTTATTCATTTAAATTCGCAGCTGGTAAGTTTTTTTCATGTTGTTTAGTTTAGTTGATTGTTTATTATTCACATCCGTCGCCTTTGATGGTTATGCCGCCAGCGGTAGTTTGGTATTGTGCGTGGTTATAAGAGCAGATAATCTTCAGTATCTCATCCAATGATTCCCCCTTTAAAAAAGTAGCCGTAAACCTGCATTTTTTAGAAGAATCATTTTCTACGGTAATAGTGGTGTTGAATCGCTTGGATAATGCCTGCGCGGCTTCTTCCAGGGATATGTCATCAAAGAAAATATCACTTTCCTGCCATTGTACAGTGTTTTTAGCGATCACTTTGTTTAGATTAGACAGTTTGTCTTTCTTGTTAAAGGTAATTTGTTGGTTTGGAGTTAGAATGGCTAAAACAGCGTTACTATCCAATACACTTACTTTCCCCCTCGTTACGGTAACTGAAATTTCATGATCGCGGTCATAAGCTTTGATGTTAAATGCAGTTCCTAAAACAACCGTGCTTAGGTTGCCTGTGTGTACGGTGAAACTTTTTTTAAGGTCATGCCTGATGTCGAAGTAGCCTTCTCCCGTTAGCGTAACCGCTCTTTTTACCCCGAATACTTTAGGATAGCTGATGGAGCTGTTGTTATTTAAAATTACCGTACTTCCATCTGGCAAGTTTACCTTTTGATGTTCATTTCCGGTTTTAACCGTTAATAACTCTACAGGTTTGTCAGATTGCACTACTTTCTTAGCAGTTTGATTGGCTGCGGGAGGTGTGGTTTTAGTTTTATTGTTGAAATATAAGGTAGCCAGGCAAATGATAAAAAGAGCTGCTGCCCAACCCAGCCACTGGACGGATAGATTGGGTGTCTTTGCATCTTTTTTAGCATCTGATGATAGCACTTTTGTTAATATTGAATCTGCCTTAACTGGATTAAGTTCTACCTCCGGGCTTTGATTCCAGAAATTATCCATCACCAAATCAATAACGGTAGCGTCATCTGCGTTTTTAACGATCGCCATAAACTCCTTCAATTCTGCAGGAGAACATGTTCTACTTACGTACTTATTAAATAAATAGGAAGACCTTTCCTGTTCCATCTTGTTTGGTTTTAGGCTGAAGAAGGGTTTATTTTCTATAGCTATTAAGATAATGACAATCTTAAAAACAAAAGGAGGTAGTGAAATACTAAATTATCGAATAAAAAATAATAAAAGGGGCACCGCCTTTATTTCATCATGTAACATTAGGTAGTTTTTGATTGATTTAACCGCATCTCTAAGGTGTGTTTTTACCGTTAGTGGAGATAAGTTTAATTTTTCGGCCACATCTTTTTGTTTTAAGCCTTCAATATGGCAGAGGTTATAAACTAATTTCTGTTGAGGCGGAAGTTTTTCGATAGCAGAATCCAATAACTTCTTGGTTTCTCTAAATTGAATTTCATTTTCAGTACCAGAATCGATATCTGAATTGTTTTGATTGGCGATTTGATAGTTTTTTTGTTCGCTGGCTATCTTTTTTAATGCATTCAAGGTTTCATTCCGGGTAGTAGTTCTTAAAAAGCCACCAAAATTTTCTATTGTTAATAAAGTTTTTCTTTTGATCCAAAGTTTGATAAAAACATCCTGCACAATTTCTTCGGCTGCGGTATCTTCCTGGAGAATGCTCAAAGCATAACCGTAAACCTTATTCCGGTAAAAGTTAAAAAGAATGCCGAAAGCCTGCTGATCTCCCTTGGCAATTTTTGCCAGGATCAACTTTTCATCCGCCAGTTCCTTTTGCATAGGGCTAATATATCAATTAAACTAAATCTTTAAGTTTGATAACTGTAATTTGAATCTATTTTTGTAGTTTTCTAATGACTATTTCGTGATTTTATGTGAATTTCTATCGAAATTATTTCTTTACACTTTCAAATTGGGTATCAGGTTTAAAAATGCCTGGAAATTTGCTTTATATTTTTTCTTATCCAATTTAAAATAAAAGGCACCTTTCTTTGAGCCGGATTTGTCCTTTTCCTCCAGTTTGATTAGTAAACCAGTAGAACTAATTTTTCTGCTAAAATTCCGGGTATCTATTTTGGTATCGTTCACTTCCTCAAAAAGCATTTGTAATTGCGGAAGCGTAAACTTTTTTGGTAACATTTCAAAAAGAATAGGGTGGAGGGCAGCCTTGTAACGCAGCTTTTTCCGAGCATCGGCAACCATTTGTGCATGGTCGAAGATAAGTTTCGGTCGTTCATTAATCAGAAACCATTCGGCCTGATATTCATCACTTAATTGTGCCTGGTATTTATTAATATCGATCAGGGCAAAATAACCTACAGATAATGTACGCTCAATTGGATCGCGATCGGGTGCCCCATAAATTTGCAACTGCTCCAGATAAATACCTTCCAGGCCAGTATTTTTCTTCAGCACCCTGTTGGCAGCATCATCCGGACTTTCATTCGAACCCACAAAACCACCAATTAAACTCCATTTGTTAATTTCTGGTTCCAAACCCCTTTTAACCAGTAATAACTTTAGGCGTTCTCCATCAAAACCGAAAACTATACAATCTACAGCTACCAGGTAATGCGGTTGGCCTGAATATTCTATCATGCTGAAACAAAATTAAATGTGCCTGAATATCTTCAAAATTTTGCGAAAATAGAAATTATAAATAAATTATTAAATGTCATTTTGACAAATAATAATTTATTTATAATTTAGCCGAATTCAAAGTCCATTTTGCATACCTACATTCTAATCAATAATATAACATGAGTAATACATTTGATCTCGATTCAAATCCTCACAGGAGATTAAACATCTTAACTGGCGAATGGGTACTGGTATCTCCGCACCGCACCAAGAGGCCATGGCAAGGAAAAGTTGAAGACCTGCCAGCCGACAATCGTCCGGAGTATGACCCGAAATGTTACCTGTGTCCGGGCAATGATCGGGCAGATGGCGATGTTAATCCTGATTATAAAGAGAGTTTCGTTTTTAAAAATGATTTTTCAGCCCTGCTGGAAGACACTCCTGCAAGTAGCCTTAATGACGAGGGCTTACTGGTAGCTAAAAATGAACGTGGTATTTGTAAGGTGATTAGCTTTAGTCCGAAACACAATTTAACCTTGCCAGAGCTCAGCATAAACGAAATTACTGCTGTTATTAACCTCTGGCAAAAAGAATACAATAGCCTTTCGGAAAATGAATGGATTAAATATATCCAGATTTTCGAAAACAAGGGCGAAATTATGGGTTGTAGTAACCCACACCCTCATGGGCAAATCTGGTCGCAGAGCGAAGTACCAATGGAAATTGTTAAAGAAACCGAACGCCAGAAAAATTACTATGCAATTCATCGGGAAAGCATGTTATCTGCCTACCTGAAACTGGAATTAAAAAAAAATGAAAGAGTTGTTTTCGAAAATGAACATTTTGCTGTTTTGGTTCCATTCTGGGCGGTTTGGCCTTATGAAACAATTATTATCAGTAAAAGGCATGTAAGTAGCATTAAATTTTTTACTATTGCAGAGAAGCAAGCGCTCGCAAAAGCTATAAAGGCACTTACTACTAAATACGATAACCTTTTCGAAACTTCCTTTCCTTATTCTGCTGGTATGCATCAGGCACCAGTAAATGATGGCGATCACCCGGAATGGCACTGGCATATGCATTTTTATCCGCCACTGCTTCGTTCGGCTACAGTTAAGAAATTTATGGTAGGGTATGAAATGCTGGCAAATCCGCAAAGGGATATCACACCGGAGTTTGCCGCAAATCGCCTGAAGGACTTAGCTACGGAACATTATAAGACAATAAAACCCTAACCAAAAAATAACAATAATTAGAGCGAATGGATATTGAACGTTTAAAGAAAGCATTTAAAGATGTTTTTCAAACTGAGCCAATTTTGGTTAAATCTCCCGGAAGAATTAACATTATTGGTGAGCATACCGATTATAATGATGGCTTTGTAATGCCTGCTGCGATTAATAAGGCAATTTATGTGGCTGTTTCCAAGAGAGATGATGATGAGATTCACCTTTACTCCGAGAGCTACCAGGCAGCTTATCAGTCATCAGTTGCTGCGATTGAAAAATCGGAACTGAGCTGGGCAAATTATGTGCTGGGTGTGGCCGATCAGTTAGTAAAAAGAGGGCATAAAATTGCAGGTTTTAACGTTTATTTAGATGGAAATGTTCCGCTGGGTGCTGGTCTTTCTTCATCGGCTGCGCTGGAATGTGCTACGGCATTCGCCATCGATCACCTGAATAATCTCCAGATTTCGCAAATGGATCTGGCCTTAATTTCGCAGAAAGCCGAACATGTATTTGCCGGTGTAAACTGCGGTATTATGGATCAGTTTGCTTCGGTATTCGGTAAAAAAGATCACGCCGTTTTACTCGATTGCAGATCTATGGAATATGAGTACATCCCTTTAAAATTGGATGGCTACAAACTGGTCTTGTTTAATACGAATGTGAAACACTCGCTGGCTGATTCTGCTTATAATAAAAGGAGATCACAATGTGAGCAGGGTGTGGCCTGGATTAAATCGCATCATGCTGAAGTTAACAGCTTACGAGATGCTGATTTAATGATGCTTAAAACTTATGTTGAGCCAAAAGATTCAGACGTTTATCAGAAATGTAAATACGTTGTAGAGGAAATTGCAAGGATTCAACAAGCTGCAGAAACACTTAAACAAGGTGATTTAGTTGCATTAGGCAAACTAATGCTCGAAACACACGAAGGCCTGAGTAAAGAATATGAGGTAAGTTGCAAGGAACTCGATTTTTTGGTTGATTATGTTAAAAATCTCGATTACGTTCTCGGTGCACGGATGATGGGTGGTGGTTTCGGTGGCTGTACCATTAATATTGTTAAAGATGAAGAAATCTACACGTTAATCTCAGACATCAGCACCCTGTATTCAAATGAATTTGGCCTGTCTCTCGATGCCTATATCGTAGAAACAGCAAACGGATCAGAACTCATTGCTTAATAAAATACACTCGAATCTGATGTTATAAGGGCATCACATAAACTTAAACATATAAATGAATGAAAAATAATATTCTCGATACAAAAGATTACATCGTATTTGCGGTGTACTTTGTAATCGTTGCGGCTTACGGCCTCTACATTTACAATAAGAAAAAATCAGTATCAACAGGCTCAAAAGATTACTTTTTGGCCGAAGGATCGCTAACCTGGTGGGCAATTGGTGCTTCTTTAATTGCATCCAACATTTCGGCAGAGCAATTTATTGGCATGAGTGGATCTGGATTTAAAATGGGTCTTGCCATTGCCACTTACGAATGGATGGGAAGTTTAACCCTGATTGTGGTTGCGGTATTCTTTATTCCGGTTTACCTGAAGAATAAGATTGCAACCATGCCGCAGTTTCTCCACCAGCGCTACAATGGTACTGTTGCCATGATTATGGCCGTATTCTGGTTATTGCTTTACGTGGTGGTTAACTTAACTTCTATTCTTTATTTAGGCGCGTTGGCGGTAAGCAGTATTTCTGGTTTTAACTTAGAAATTTGTATGTATGCCATTGCTGCATTTGCCATTATTATTACCCTTGGCGGGATGAAAGTAATTGGTTATACCGATGTAATTCAGGTTTTCTTCCTGATTTTAGGCGGTTTAGCAACCACTTACCTGGCTTTAAATTTAGTTTCCAGTCACTATGGTACAACAGGTATTTTCGAAGGCTATAGCTTAATGACGAGTAAAGCTTCAGAACATTTCCAAATGATTTTAAAACCGGATAACGAAAATTATATCGATTTACCAGGTTTAAGTGTACTTATTGGAGGGATGTGGATTGTGAATTTAAATTATTGGGGTTGTAATCAATACATTACCCAACGTGCTTTAGGGGCAGATTTAAATACGGCAAGAGGCGGTTTACTTTTTGCTGCATTCCTGAAATTATTAATGCCAATCATTGTGGTACTTCCAGGGATCGCGGCTTACGTACTTTACAAAGATGGTGCCTTCCAAACGGAGATGCTACAAGATGGTTCTGTGAATCCAGATCGTGCTTATCCGGTGTTATTAAATTTGCTTCCGGCAGGTTTAAAGGGTTTATCATTTGCAGCATTAACAGCAGCTGTAGTGGCTTCGTTAGCTGGTAAAGCAAATAGTATCGCAACTATTTTTACACTGGATATCTACAAAAAAGTCATTAATCCAGACGCTACCGAAAAGAACCTGGTTTTAACCGGAAAAATTTCCATCATTGTAGCCATGATTTTGGGTGTTTTAATCGCACCTCACCTGGGTATCGATAAAAAAGGTGGCTTCCAATACATTCAGGAGTATACTGGTTTTGTTTCCCCAGGTATTTTCGCCATGTTTATTTTAGGCTTCTTCTGGAAAAGAACAACTTCAAATGCAGCGTTGTTTGCTACAATTGGCGGTTTTGGAATGTCGTTATTATTAAAGGCATTGCCCAACTTAACAGATCTTTCCTGGCTATCAGGAGTAGGTTTCGCAGTGAGAAACGCTGCTGGGGTTTATGAAATTCCTTTCCTTGATCGAATGGGTTTTGTGTTTGTTTTCTGTATCGTTGGTATGGTCATCATCAGTTTATTTGAAAATAGAAAAGGTGTGAATCCAAAAGGATTGGATATTGATGTTAAAATGTTTAAGACCTCCACAAGTTTTGCGGTTGGAACACTAATTATCATCGGTATGTTAGTTGCACTTTACAGTGTTTACTGGTAGGTATTTGCCAAATATTTTTTATGAGTTTAGGGATAGCGGCTTTGGTTGTTATCCCTTTTTTTTAGCTATCGGTCCGTGCCACACCAGCAGAAACTGATAAACTTGATTAGACAGGATAGGTTTAAACGATTTTAAATACTAATACGTCAGTATTGCTAACGCTCTTTTTTACCTAACGGTCGGTAGGACACCGACTGAAACCGATAATTTATTAAATGGGATATATTTAATGATTTCATTTACTGACACGTTAATATGATAAACTTTTGTGTCTTCGCAAATGTTTTATATAGAATCATTATGAAAGCCTATTTAGAGGCTAAAATTAAGAGAACAACAGAGATAGATAATTGAAAAGATGTTAAAAAGCTCTAGCGTTGCAAACGTGGCCGTTTAGATTTAAACGCTTCAGTTGGTCTTGGTTTTGGAGCTGGCTTTTTTGGAGCCACTTCTTCTGAAAGCTTAACCGTAATGACATTACCTTTAAATGTTTCGCCATTTAGCATAGAAATAATGTTTTTTGCATCATCAAGGCTGGCAACTTCGATAAAGGCGTAACCCTTACATTTTCCGGTAGCCCGATCACGAACAACTTTTATAGTGTCTATTTTACCATGTAAGCTAACAAAAATTGCTAAATCCATTTCCTGAATATTATCTGCCAGGCCACCAACGAAAAGCTTGTTCATTTTAAAATGTTATTATGATGTTTATATCGCTTTTGATAACATTTTCGCCAGCGTAAAGTTTTGTTTTAAATTATGTTGCAAAATAAAACTTTAAAATTGTGAAAACAAATCAATTTTTACCCTAAAGACGTATGATTTGCGTAAATAGTATGACTTTACCAAGATTTTCATCATAAATTTCTCTCTTTTTCTCCGCTTAATAAACTTAATATTGGTTATTATAATTTACTAAAACGATTTGTAATCAGATGATTCATGTATCAACCTTCGAACAGCGAAAAAAGTGTTTCTAATATCCAGGCTAGAAATATTTCATCATTTTTCTTACTTAATATAGTTGTTATGGCAAATCATTTAACCTTAACACTCTTTAACAGTGCACAGAGGCAGTTTTAAATTTTACGGCAAGGAATTTGTTAAATACTCAGCTAAAAAAAAAGATAAGATTATGAAATTTTACAAATCAATCCCGATAATGCTTTTAGCAGGAGTAATGATTTCTGGCTGTGTTAGCAATAAGAAATATACGGAACTGCAAGACACTTACGCTAAGTTGCGAGAAAGAAATCAAGAGTTGAGTAATAAGTATCAAGATAGTCAACGGGAACTTTCAGGTTCCAGCAGTAGAGTAAAAAGCCTGGAAGAACAAATCGCGTCAGAAAAATCTAATGTTGCCGCTTTGCAGGAAGCATTAAATAAGTGTTTGAGCTCTAGTAGCCAGGGAAATGTGAATATTTCCAAGTTAGTAGATGAAATTAATAGTTCTAATCAATATATCAAGCAACTGGTTAACACTAAAAACAAAAGCGACTCACTTAATATGGTGTTAACAAACAACTTAACCCGTTCGTTAAGTAGAGAAGAGTTAAGTGATGTTGATGTACAAGTGCTGAAAGGCGTGGTATACATCTCCTTAGCAGACAATATGCTTTATAAATCTGGTAGTTATGAAGTTTCAGACAAATCTGGTGAAACCTTAAGTAAGATTGCGAAAATCATTACAGATTATAGTACTTATGATGTGTTAATTGAGGGTAATACGGATGATGTGCCAATCTCTCAGCCTAATATTAGAAACAATTGGGATTTAAGTACTTTGAGGGCGTCTTCAGTAGTGCAGGTATTGCAAACGAAATATGGAGTAGACCCTAAACGATTAACGGCGGGTGGTCGTGGACAGTTCAATCCTATTGCAGATAATGCGACCCCGGCAGGAAAAGCGCAAAACAGGAGGACCCAAATTATCATTACACCTAAACTGGATCAGTTTATGGATTTGATTGGTAAAGCGCCAGAGCAATCAAAAAAATAAAAACATAAATTTAAAGGGATGTATCCTTTTAGAATAATGTATTAATTTCGGGCGGTGATACACCGCCCGATTATATAATCATCCGGTAGCTAAGCCGATTATTCCACAGCTCAAGGCAGCAATCTTTATTCTTCCTTCTGCAAAGTTTGTATAGCTTCCTGAAAGTTCAGAACTTTGGGCGCTTCAAGTACCGAACTACGAATTTAAAGTATTAAACTTAGTTTGGTTGACAAATAGAATCGACAAGATTGATGGAGTGTCTCTCAGGCATATGAGTAGTAAGGTACATCAGTAGACGTCTACGTTTACCAATAGAAAAATGCCAATAAATTTGATTTTATATCATCTTTATATAAATGATAAACTTATGCTGGCTGGTGAGATATTTCACTTTAGGAGAATACAAATAGCCAGATATAAAAAAACCTCAGCTTTCTAAGCTGAGGTTTCCATGTTTTAAGCACTATAGGCTTCCTTTGCGTAGGTCTTTAAATATTTTTTAAGCATTTCTCTAGCTACGTGAATTCTCGTTTTCACGGTACCAAGAGGAATCTGCAACTCATCTGCAATTTCATGGTACTTAAAGCCCTCAAAGTATTTAATAAATGGAGTGCTGTATACTTCGGGTAAATGATTTAATGCCTTTTGAATATCATCAACAATCATTTTTCCAACACTTGCATTTCGCTCTGCACTATACATCAGGTTTGCCGATGAAATTTCGTCATCTTGTGTAATTAACGTTTTTGCTTTTGCAGATTTGCGGTAGTTGTTGATGAATGTATTTTTCATTATCACAAAAAGCCAGCCTTTGAAGTTTGTACCTTCCTGAAAATTTTGGTAAAATCTAATGGCTTTCAACATCGTGTCTTGTACCAAATCATTTGCATCTTCAATATCTTTAGTGAAATTTAAAGCATGCATTTTTAACGATAGGGAATGGCTATTAACCATGTTGTTAAATTCAAACTGTGTCATGATGTTTTAGGTTAAGGATGTACCTATCAACGAACAAATGTTATACCAAAAGAACGCATTACTACCTTGGTCTGATTATTCAATTGGATCAAAAAATGGCTTAGGGGCGCCTCAAAGATGATTCTCTGTTAAGCCTCACAACCTACTCCTATTAGAAAACGTAGAAATACGAGGGTTTATACGGAAGCTTGAGCAACTATAAAATCAGCTCCCTTTTCGAACTGAATAATTTTGAATACATCACTTGTTCAAAACATTTTATGCATTTCGACACTTCTTATGTTAAAAATTACAGATGGAAGAATTGATGAATCAGATAAAAGCATTTTTAGGCGACCGTGCTAAAAATATTTTCAAAAAAGGACCAGCGGAGATAGAGGTGGTGGTTAATAAAGGGGAAAATGCACAACAACTTTCAGCACACCTAAAAGAACATATCATCGCTTTAGTAAGTGAAGATGCTATCGCTAAAATAAGCTTTGTCGATCAATCTGGCGAGATTACGGATAGCTTTTCCTTAAATCAATAATTTTTTGAATTAAGAATCTACACAACTTAAAAAGCCAAAGGACAATTATAATAAATATGGAAATAGATATCCGCAAAAGAAAAATAGGTTTAAATTTTAATGAAGCAGGGGTAGCAGAAATTTATCTTTGGGCACCTTATGCATCAAAAGTTGATTTGATAACCAATGGTTTATCACTTGATCTCTTAGAAAGAGATCTGGGCTACTGGTATCTGGAAACAAAAGCCTTAAAAGATGGCGATGAATATCGTTTCAAATTATATCAATTGGAAGATGCGGTTCATCAAACCTCTGATGGCAAACATCTATACCGGGCAGATCCAGCTTCGCTGTGGCAAAAAGCTGGTGTAGCCGGAAATTCTACCGCTGTTGATTTAAACGCTTTCATGTGGACTGATCAGAACTGGCATGGTTTGCCCCTGGAGGAGTTTATTATCTATGAATTACATGCCGGAACATTTACTGATAACGGTGATTTCAAAGCTATCGAAACTAAACTACAGTATTTAAAAGATCTTGG
The DNA here is from genome assembly GCF_034045265.1 of Pedobacter sp. CFBP9032. NCBI lineage: Bacteria > Pseudomonadati > Bacteroidota > Sphingobacteriia > Sphingobacteriales > Sphingobacteriaceae > Pedobacter > Pedobacter sp. CFBP9032. The sequence goes on from NZ_JAXCWE010000019.1 coordinate 35,241, forward strand.
TGTTACGGCAATAGAGTTAATGCCAGTTGCACAATTTTCTGGTGATAGAAACTGGGGTTACGATGGCGTATTTCCCTTTGCTACACAAAACTCCTACGGTGGCCCCGAAGCTTTAAAACACTTAATTAATGCCTGTCATGCAGAGGGTTTAGCCGTAATTCTGGATGTTGTTTACAACCACATGGGGCCTGAAGGAAACTACTTTAACGATTTCGGCCCATACTTTACCAATAAATACCAAACCCCCTGGGGCCAGGCGATAAACTTTGATGATGCAAACTGCGATCCTGTTCGGGATTATTTTATTGAAAACGTATTGATGTGGTTCCGCGATTTTCATGTAGATGCCTTAAGGATGGACGCTGTACATGCCATTAAAGATTTTAGCGCTGTACCCATTTTGCAGGAAATTAAAACCTATGTGAGTCAGCTTTGTGACCACACCGGTAGGTCTCATCAGCTGATTGTTGAACTGGATCTTAATGATCCGAAATATATTAATGAACAACATTATGGCGGATATGGGATGGATGCGCAGTGGGTTGATGAATTTCACCATGCTCTTCGGGTTACCGCCGGACAAGAGCAAAACGGTTATTACGCTGATTTCAATGGCATCAAACAGCTGGCAAAATCTTATGAAGATGCCTATGTTTATGATGGTCAATACTCGCCTCATCGCGAAAAGAAATTTGGTGCAAAAGCAGTAAAGAATGAAGGGAAGCAATTTGTGGTATTTTCCCAAAATCACGATCAGGTAGGCAACCGCATGCTCGGCGAACGAACCAGTGAGCTGGTAAGTTTCGAAATGTGTAAATTATTAGCCGCGGCCGTATTTTGTAGTCCCTTTTTGCCTTTGGTTTTTATGGGGGAAGAATATGGAGAAACCAATCGATTCCAGTTTTTTACCAGTCATAGTGATAAAGAATTAATTAAAGCAGTTAGAGAAGGTAGAAAGGCAGAATTTGCTGCCTTCCACAGTGGAACAGAAACTCCAGATCCACAAAGTGATGAAACCTTTTTAACATCAAAACTAGATTGGAACAAACTCAATGAGCAGCCCCACAGCTACATGTTGCGGTATTACAAGGCCCTGATCAGTCTGAGAAAAGAACATCAATCACTTTTTATGCTCAACAGAAAAAATGTAAAAGCAACTTCATTGGTGGATCAGAATTGTTTAGTGCTGGAGCGCTGGCATGATGAAGAACGCTTAATTTGTTTAATGAATTTTTCCGGTCAGGAGCAAACCTTAGCACTCGAAAACGGTTATCAATATCGAAATATTTTTAACTCATCATCAACAACATGGGGTGGATCAACTGAAGTTGGTGTCGTTCCTGTCCAAAATAAAGTAACTATTTTATCCGAATCTATTTTAATATTCCTTTGCGAAAATGTATAAGCCCAGCACAACCTACCGAATTCAATTCAATAAAGATTTTCCATTTAAATCACTCGATAAAATAATTCCCTATTTAAAAAATCTGGGAATAGATACCATTTATGCATCGCCAATATTTGAAGCTTCGCCAGGCAGTACCCATGGCTATGATACCACCAATCCACATTTGATTAATCCAGAGATAGGTACAGCGGAAGAATTGTATCAACTTTCAGCTAAGCTGAAGGATGCAGGGATTGGTTGGTTGCAGGATATTGTGCCTAATCACATGGCCTTTCATACCAACAATGCCTGGCTCATGGATGTATTAAAGAATGGAGAAAAATCAACTTTTGCAACCTTCTTTGATATTGATCTGAAGCGTGAACAAAAACTTATGGTCCCATTTCTAGGAGAAGATTTAACTGATGCCATTGAAAGTGGTTCTCTTAAGTTAGCGGCAGATCATAATCAGTTTTACCTGGACTATAGTGGAACACTGTGGCCGGTAAGTGATGCTACTTATCAAAATCTTCAAGGTAAAAATGTAGCGGATTTTAATGGTAATAAATCTGAATTGCTCAAGATAGTAGAACAGCAGAACTATCGCCTTTGCAATTGGCAGGAAACATTTTCCAAAATTAATTACAGGAGGTTCTTTACTGTAAATAGTTTAATCTGTTTGAATATCCAGGATAAAGCGGTGTTTGATACCTATCACGAATATATTTTTAAATTGGTAAGTGACGGTATCTTCCAGGGATTAAGAATCGATCATATAGATGGGCTTTATGATCCAAAGATGTATCTTGACAGGCTTAGGGCGGCAGTAGGCAATGAGGTTTACATTGTAATAGAAAAGATTTTAGAAACCAAAGAACAGTTGCCTGTAGATTGGAATACCCAAGGCAGCACCGGATATGATTTTCTCGCCATCACCAATAACCTTTTTACCAATAATGCAGCCCAAAAATCTTTCGATAAACTATATGAGAAAGTAACAGGCAAATCTCAGGACCTGGAAGTGCTGATCCATGAAAAAAAAGAGACCATTTTATACGAGCACATGCATGGTGAACTAGACAATTTGTATCAACTTGCCAAAGATCTTGATTTGATTTCTAATGCTGATGAAAATGAAATCGGGGCAGATGTTATCAAAAAGGGGATTGGAGAAATGATGATCCAGATGCCTGTTTATCGTTATTATAATTACCAATTTCCTTTAAAAAATGAGTCTTTGCATCAACTCACAAGCCTGATTTCAGGCGTAAATGAAACAGAAGAATTAAGACCAGCTGGTACATTCCTGGCTAAAATGTTGATAGAAAAGCCATTAACCGGAGCTCCGATTTATTTGGAGAACGTAGGGAAGTTTTACCAGCGATGTATGCAATTTACAGGACCGTTAATGGCAAAAGGAGTGGAAGACACCGTAATGTTTACCTATAATCTGTTTGTTGGCCATACTGAAGTTGGAGATGCTCCACATTCATTTGGAATTACAACAGAAGATTTCCATTCAAAAATGGAAGAAAGGCAAAAGCTTTGGCCAAATGCTTTAAACGGAAGCGCTACACATGATACCAAAAAAGGCGAAGATGTGAGGGCAAGATTAAATGTGTTGACTGATGTTCCAGAGCAATGGAGTAATGTGGTGGAAGATTTGTTGAAAATCACCAACCAACTCGTGCAAGAGGAAGAAGCGCTGAGTAACCTGCATAAAAACGATATGTACCTGGTTATTCAAACTATTTTAGGTGCTTCAGCCATGCCTGGCGAAGATTCCGATGACATCAGCGATCGTTTAGAACAATATATACAAAAGGCATTAAGAGAAGCTAAAAAGCGTTCAGACTGGGCATCGCCTGATGAAGATTATGAGAAAAAAGTGAAGGCTTTTGCAAACGCATTACTTGAAGCCAATAATCCCGGTAACCAGACTATTCAAAAATTTATAGGCAAAATTGCAGATTTTGGTATAATTAATAGTCTTGCACAACTGGTGCTTAAATTCACCTGTCCAGGTATTCCAGATGTTTACCAGGGCACTGAATTATGGGATCTGAGTTTAGTAGATCCGGATAATCGCAGACCAGTGGATTATGTAAAGCGAATAAATTTTCAGAACGAGCAAGAGGATCAAAGTTTAAATGCGCTTTGGGAAAAGCGCTATTCGGGGAAGATAAAATTATGGTTAACAGAAAAGTTAGCAACCCTCAGAAAAGATAATCATCAGGTTTTTGAAGATGGAAAATATATTCCGCTTCGTGTAGAGGGTACTTTCAAGCAGCATATTATGTCCTTTGCCAGGCAGTTAAGCAATGAGTGGATTATTGTCGTAATTCCAATAGGATTAGCGGCGCTAATTAAAGATGATGTAGGTAAACCGAATAAATTCGACTGGGAAGACACCCAAATTATCTTGCCCTCAACTGCGCCAATGGAGTGGGATAATTTAATTTCAAAAACATCTGGTGTAAAGGATATATTATATAATGGCCTTTTGGTTAGCCAGATTTTAAGTGAAATTCCAATTGGTGTAATTAAGCTGAAAACCAGCAACAACCATCGTTCAGCAGGGATTTTGATGCATATCAGTTCCCTACCATCTGCATATGGGATTGGAGATATTGGACCTGAAAGTAGGAAGTTTATAGATTTCCTGGCTAACGCAGGACAAAAATATTGGCAGATTTTACCTGTAAATCCAACCAAAGGTGAAAACGGCCACTCACCCTATTCAAGTAACTCAGCTATGGCCGGAAATATTTTGCTGGTCAGTCCGGATTTTCTCTTGGAAGATGGTTTACTAACTTCCGCCGATCTGGAAATAACAAAAGTAGAGGCAACGGAGCAAGTTGATTACGAGCTGGTTGAAATTAATAAGTATAAGTTACTTCGTACAGCGTTTAAAAATTTTAAACAGGCTGAAAATACGGCCATGAAAAATGCTTTCGAAATATTTTGTGCAGAGGAAAAAAACTGGCTGGATAATTTTGCTTTATTTATTGCTATCAAAGCGCATCACCAGCATTTAGAATGGTACAATTGGCCAGAGCAGTTTAGAACAGGCAATAAAAAAGCACTCGCAGATTTTATTGATGAATTTAAGGAAGAAATTGAAGAAATAAAATGGCAGCAGTTTATTTTCTATAGACAATGGCACGCTTTAAAAAATTATGCCAATCAATTCGAAATTGAAATGGTAGGCGACCTGCCTTTCTATTTAGATCTTGATTCTGTAGAAGTATGGTCTCAACCCCATCTATTTAAACTCAATGAATCCTTAAAACCACTTAAAATTGCTGGAGTTCCACCAGATTATTTTAATGAAAATGGCCAGCTTTGGGGAATGCCGATCTTCAATTGGGAAGCAATGAAAGCTGATCACTATGCATGGTGGGTTAACCGACTGAAGAAAGATATGGAATTGTTCGATTTGTTGCGATTGGATCATTTCAGGGCATTTTCGTCTTTTTGGGAAGTAGATGCCGGTGCAGAAAACGCAGTTAATGGAAAATGGATTGATGGACCCGGAGAGGAGTTCTTCGAAGTAATTAAAAAAGAACTCGGTGAATTACCATTTATTGCCGAAGATCTTGGAGAAATTACCGCAGATGTTGAGTTGCTTCGGGATAAGTTTGATTTGCCTGGCATGAAGGTTCTCCAATTTGCTTTTGGCGGAGAGTTGACTACAACCATACATATTCCACATAATTTCACCACTCCAAATTGCATTGTTTACACGGGTACACACGATAACAATACGTTGCTGGGTTGGTTCAAAAATGAAGCAGACGATGACACCAGGAAAAGACTCGATCTTTACTATGGAGTTAAAGTGGATGAAAAAAATATTAATCAAACTGTTTTAAGAGCCACATACACATCCAGTGCTAAAATCGCTATTGTACCTGTTCAGGATATACTAAACCTGGATGAAGATGCCAGAATGAATAAGCCAGGTGATGTTTCTGGTAATTGGAAATGGCGTTTAACAAAGCAAATGTTAAATGCAGATCTAATGGATTGGCTTAAAAAAGAAACAGAAATTAGTCATAGATAACGGTCATGTTTTTATATTATTTGATAATAGGAGGGAGCAGCAGAAATTGGAACCTGTTAAGCACCTTTATTATCAGAATATGCTAATAATGAGCATCCATATATTACGGTAGTGATGAATTTCGAGAAGGGTATTTAACACCATTAATACTTATTGTTTTATTCCTGATTTGTAAGTTTTATCTTACTAAAATCAGTATTTTTGCAAAATTTTTAAGATTTAAGATTAAATAATGGATGAATTAAGATTTGGCAAAATCGTTCGAATGGACAATAGTGAAAAATATGGGGTAATCCTGGACAATAATTGTCAGGACATTCATTTCATTTTGATTAACTTAACTGAGAGCATCAAAGTAAACGATCAGGTTTCTTTTGAAATTGATTTAGGTGAAGATGGCCTAATCGCAACAAAGGTAAGTTTGATCTGACCAATCATTTCAGCCTCCATCATCTTTCGAATATGATGCCATTAGGGGATCTTTTGTGAACATCTGCAATATTTATTCAGATAACTAAACCAGTTAGAATGTAGTTTTTATTAATAAAAAGATAATGATTTTAAAACACGAAATTAATGTAGGTGTATGGTTTGATACACTGCTTTACGTTTAAAGCGATGAAATAATAGTATCAGAAGTATCAATAGTATCTGAATTTTTGTCGTATTTATATTACCATTTAATTAAAAGTAGTGATGTTTTGTTCGTTTTTAAAGCTTTGAATTTATAATATTGAAAATTATTTATCTGAAAATCAGTCAGTTGATTTGTGTTTGTCAGTTATTTTGATCTTTTACACAATTTAACAGTTCACCATTATCTTTTCTTGAAAAAATATATATATTTGTTCTTACCCTTTCGAGGGTATGTTTTTCATAGGTAGATGTAGGGTCGAATACTTGTATTCGGCCCTTTTTTGTTTTCAGTTGTTTTAATAACGTATTTTTGGAATATGATAAAAAAGAAAGTTGTTGTAGCCGTTACAGGTGCCAGTGGGTCAATTTATGCTAAAGTTCTGTTTGATAAACTAATCGAACTTCAAGATCAGATTGAGGCGGTTGGCGTAGTAATGAGCGATAATGCAAAAGAAGTTTGGAAATTCGAATTAGGAAATCAGCACTATGCCGACTTCAGCGATTTTACTTTTTTTGGCAAAAATGACTTTAATGCACCCTTTGCTTCTGGTTCTGCCAAATACGATACCATGATTATTGTACCATGTTCCATGGGTACACTCGGTAGGATAGCGCATGGCATTTCAAACGATCTGATCTCAAGAGCTGCAGACGTGATTTTGAAAGAACGCAGAAAACTGATTGCCGTAGTTAGAGATACACCATTTAGTTTAATTCACATTAACAATATGAAAACCGTTACCGAAGCAGGAGGGATCATCTGTCCGGCAAATCCATCATTTTATAGTCTGCCTAAGACGATTGAAGAAGTGGCGGGAACGGTGATCAGCAGGATGTTGGATTTAGCTGGATTTGAACAGCAAAGTTACCGATGGCAAGAAAAATAATTTGCAGTTTTAATTTCCTGTGGTATGTATCTCAAATTTTAAACTGCTAACTGAAAACTGAAAACTGAAAATTGCAAACTGAAATGTTATCTCACTGTAATTTGTCAGTTCTCGAAACTCCAATCTGGCAACTCCGAACTTATTTCTTATCTTTGCAGGCTCAATGAAAAAGGTAGCATTTTATACATTAGGTTGTAAATTAAATTTCTCAGAAACCTCTACTATTGGTCGTTTATTCACCGATGCAGGTTATACTGTGGTAGAATTTCAAGATCAGGCTGATGTATATGTGATTAACACCTGTTCGGTTACGGAGCATGCAGATAAGAAATGCCGCAAGGTTGTTAAGGAAGCTTTAAAATATTCTCCAAATGCCTTTGTTACTATTGTTGGGTGCTATGCTCAATTAAAGCCACAAGAAATCGCCGAAATTGAAGGTGTAGATATGGTTCTTGGTGCTGCGGAGAAGTTCAGAATTGTAGAATATATTACTGATTTAACGAAGCAACCAAAAGCAGTAATTCATCAGCAAAGCATAGAAAAAGTAAATCATAATTTTATTGCATCTTATTCCATAGGCGATAGAACACGTACTTTCCTGAAAGTTCAGGATGGATGTGATTATCCCTGCACTTATTGCACTATACCGTTGGCTCGTGGCGCCAGCCGGAGCGATACCATAGAAAATGTGGTGAACCGTGCCAGGATGATCGCTGAAGGTGGGGTAAAAGAAATCGTATTAACCGGGGTTAACCTGGGCGATTTCGGCATTCGTAATGGAGCGCGTGAAGATAAATTTTTCGATTTGGTAAAAGCTTTGGATGAAGTAGAGGGAATTGAAAGAATCCGCATTTCATCTATAGAACCAAATCTTTTAAGCAATGAGATCATTGAGTTCGTGGCAACATCTAAACGTTTTGTTCCTCATTTCCACATTCCTTTACAATCTGGATCTGACAAGATTTTAGGATTAATGCGCCGTCGTTACCGCACAGATCTATATGTAGAGCGGGTGGCAAAAATTAAAGCCGTAATGCCGCACTGTTGTATTGGTGTAGATGTTATTGTAGGTTTTCCCGGTGAAACTAAAGAAGATTTCTTAGATACTTACCAGTTTTTAAATCAATTGGATATTTCATATCTGCATGTATTTACCTATTCTGAGCGTGAATTGACCGCTGCTGCAGAAATGAAAGGTGTGGTTGCAGGCAGCGAGCGTAATGAACGAAGTAAGATGTTACATATCTTATCGGATAAAAAACGCAGGGCTTTCTACGAATCGCAAATTGGAACTGATGCTGAAGTGCTTTTCGAAGCCGATCAAAAAATGGGCTACATGCATGGTTTTACTAAAAACTACGTTAAAGTTCGTGCGAAATATGATCCCATTATGGTAAATGAACTAAAAGCGGTCAAACTTTTGGAAATTACCGCCGAAGGCGAAGTGGAAGTGGCTGAATTGGAAACCGCTTACGCACATCATTAGTCTTGTAGTTGAGGATTTCCAGTAGTGAATTAATTTAAGATCGTTTATCGTTGTTGCACAAGCCTGAGTATATGACGAACATTGTTATTATGCTATGCTCTAAATTGATCCTTTTTTCATTTTAGTCCTTGCTCTTTACTCTTGTCTTTGATCTTTACTCTTTACTCTTTACTCTTTACTCCTTGCTCTTTCATCTTTACTCTTTGCTCTTTCATCTTTACTCTTTCATCCTTACTCTTTGCTATTTCATCTTTGCTCTTTGCTCTTTCATCTTTACTCCTTGCTCTTTCATCTTTGACCTTTCGTCTTTCCCCTTTCTTTCCTATCTTCGCAACAAATTATTTGTATGTTTCCTACTGTCTCGCATTTTTTAGAATACCTATTTGGCATCAATCTGCCATTGCCTTTTAATACTTTTGGCGTTTTTGTGGCACTTGCTTTTGTGGCAGGTTATTGGGCTTTTACTAAAGAATTACAAAGAAAAGAAGCACTGGGAATCCTTCATCCAATTACTAAAACCGTTATTGTTGGAAAGCCGGCAACTACATCCGAATTAATAATGAATGGTTTATTCGGTTTTTTAATTGGCTATAAACTGGTTTATGCATTATTAAATTATTCATTGTTCGTAAGTGATGCACAATCCATTTTAATGTCGGCTAAGGGAAACGTAATTGGAGGTTTATTATTTGCAGCCCTATTTGCATACTGGGATTTTAAAGAAAAAGACAAATATAAATTAGATAAACCTAAGGAAACAAAAGTAACCATTCATCCTTACCAGCTAATGAGTAACCTCATTGTATGGGCAGCAGTATGGGGCTTTTTAGGAGCTAAATTTTTCGATAACTTAGAATATTGGGATGATTTTGTACAACATCCAATTGAACGTTTACTATCTTTTAGTGGTTTAACCTTTTATGGGGGATTAATCTGTGGTGGTGCAGCTGTATTGATTATTGCTAAACGAAACGGTATAAAACCTTTACACATGTTAGATGTTGGCGGGCCAGGAATGATGTTAGCCTATGCGGTAGGAAGAATTGGTTGCCATTTATCTGGCGATGGTGACTGGGGAATTGTAAATCCAAATCCAAAACCTTTTAATTGGTTACCAGATTGGTTATGGTCATACACTTATCCAAATAACGTAGTTGGCGAAGGGATTCCAATTTCTGGCTGTCCAGGTAAGTTTTGCAATCAGTTGGCTCAGGGTGTCTATCCAACACCGATCTACGAGGTGATCGTTTGTTTAATCCTTTTCGCTTTTTTGTGGAGCATCCGGGATAAAATTAAAGCACCAGGATTAATGTTTGGTATTTATATGATCCTGAATGGAATTGAGCGTTTCTGTATTGAGTTAATCCGTGTAAATTCAAAATACCATGTATTTGGCCTGTCTTTTACACAAGCTGAAATGATTTCTACATTTCTGGTTATCGGCGGTATTGCTTTGAGTGCTTATGCGCTCAGAAATAAAAATACATTGAGTTAATCTTTATTTCAGAAATCTCAACACATAACAATAAACTCTTTGTTAAAAAACTATGGATTACGAATTATTATGCAACAAGGTCATCTCTATTGTTAAACTTACCGGAAATTTTATCCGAAAAGAATCTTTACAGTTTGATGCCAGTAAAATTGAGTATAAAGGTTTAAATGATATGGTTTCCTATGTAGATAAAACTGCAGAGCAGAAGCTGGTTCGTAACCTGGAAAAACTGATTCCAGATGCTGGGTTTATCACTGAAGAAAAAACAATCAGCAGAGAAGGCAAAACTTATACCTGGATTATTGATCCTTTAGATGGTACCACGAACTTCATTCACGGAATTCCAGCCTACGGCATTAGTGTTGCCTTATATGAAGATGGGTTGCCAATTATAGGTGTCGTTTACGAACTAAATAGAGGAGAGATGTTTTATTCATTCAAAGGCGGAGATGCTTTCATGAATAAAAAACAAATTAAAGTGTCTACCAATCCTGATTTACCATCTAGTTTATTGGCTACAGGTTTTCCATATTATCAGTTTGAAAAGCAGGCACAATACTTAAAACTGTTAGAGGAAATGATGCAAAAGAGTCACGGTGTTCGTCGGATTGGTGCTGCGGCAGTTGATTTGGTTTATACCGCGTGCGGACGTTTTGATGCTTTCTTTGAATATAATTTGCAACAGTGGGATTTTGCAGCAGGTTGTTTTATTGTTCAACAGGCTGGGGGAGAAGTGTTTGATTTTTCTGGCGGTAACGATTACTTTAACAAAAGAGAAATCTTAGCCACCAATGGGAAACTAACTGCAGAAATGCTGGAAGCCATCAAAAGATACTTTTAATTCGGTTTTTAAATAAACAGATAATTTGAGGAAGAAGCCCTATAGGCTTGTCTAAGTTGATTTGCAGACTTTACATGGGGTTGTTAGAGCCTGTAATAAAGTTTGTAAAAATGAGTAGTAACAGCAATGGCTCACTAAATGTGAGCCATTGCTGTTACTATTACTATGAAAAATTAATTTTATAAAGCTTCTGAAACTACTTCAGTAACCTCAGGGACCATTCTTTGCAATAAATTCTGGATACCTGATTTAAGTGTGATGGTAGATGAAGGACAACCGCTGCATGATCCGCGTAATTCTACCGTTACTACACCTTCATCAAAAGATTTGTAGGTAATTGCGCCGCCATCCTGCTCAACTGCCGGACGAACGTAATCATGTAAGATCTGTTGGATTTTAATTTCGGTTTCAGTTCCTTCAAAAGACGGAGCCTCTTCAGATGTATCTTCTTTTATCTTCAACTCAGATTCTACAGCACCTTTAACAAATTCCTTTAAAATCGCTTCGATATCAGCCCAATCAGCATCGTCAGTTTTAGTAACAGTTACGAAGTTACTGGCGAAAAACACACCCGAAACAAAGCTGAACTTAAATAATTCCTTTGCAAAAGGTGAATGTTCTGCACTCTCTTTTGTTGCAAAATCCTCACTGCCGTTAATTAATAACTTATTCACCATGAATTTCATGGTAGCCGGGTTAGGAGTCTGTTCTGTATATACGTTAATCGTCATGTCTTAATCAATTTGAATAAACAAAATTAACAATTACTGATTAATAAAGCTTTCGCAGGCTGTCTGTTTAGCGTCAATTTAATTTACTAGAAAATACCAGTATAATTAAATGGTGTAATGGTTCTTAATTGTACTTTAACTTCCTCTGTAACCGCTAATCCTTCTATAAATTCAGCAATGCTGGCTGCGTTTATTTTTGAATTGGTTCTGGTTAGTTCTTTTAATGCCTCATATGGATTAGGAAAATTTTCTCTTCGCAAAACGGTTTGAATTGCTTCAGCCACTACCGCCCAGTTATCGTCTAAATCCGCATGTAAAGCCGCTTCATTTAATAAGATTTTATTTAAACCCCTTAAAGTTGAATGAATGGCAATTAAAGTATGTCCGAAAGGTACACCAACATTTCTAAGCACTGTTGAATCTGTTAGATCTCTCTGTAAACGGGAAATTGGAAGTTTAGCTGCAAAAAACTCAAATAATGCATTGGCAATACCTGCATTACCTTCTGCATTTTCAAAATCAATTGGATTCACCTTATGTGGCATCGCCGATGAGCCAATTTCTCCTGCTTTAATTTTCTGCTTGAAATAGTTTTTAGAGATGTACGTCCAAATGTCACGATCTAAATCAATGATGATGTTATTGATCCGCTTCAATGCATCACACTGCGCAGCAAACTGATCATAATGTTCAATCTGCGTAGTATGCTGTGCACGGGTTAAACCTAAGGTTTCATTCACAAACTGATTAGAAAAATCTACCCAATTTACTTGAGGGTAAGCGATATGGTGTGCATTAAAATTGCCGGTTGCACCACCAAACTTCGCACTGTTTGGAATAGATTTTAAATTTTCAAGCTGGATGCTTAAACGATCTGAAAAAACGAGGAACTCCTTACCTAATTTAGTAGGAGAAGCAGGCTGACCATGTGTATGAGCAAGCATTGGGATATCTTTCCATTCCGTTGCTAAGCCTTCAATTTTAGTAATTAACGTAGAAATGGCAGGATAGTAACTATCATTAAGGGCTAATTTAATAGAATAGGGAATAGCTGTATTATTAATATCTTGTGATGTTAATCCGAAATGGATAAACTCCTTAAAATCCTGAAGAGATAAAGCATCGAATTTATTTTTAATAAAATATTCCACAGCTTTTACATCATGATTGGTCACCTTCTCAGTTTCCTTAATTTCCAGCGCATCCGTTTCTGAAAAGTTTTCATGTATCCTACGAAGATCAGCATAAAGATTTTTATCAAATTTTTCTAGTCCTGGAAGGTTGGCTTCGCATAAAGAGATAAAATATTCAATTTCTACAAAAACACGATATTTTATTAATGCTTCTTCAGAAAAGTAGGCAGCTAAACTTTCAGTTGTCTTTCTATATCGGCCATCAACTGGAGAAATAGCTTGTAGTGATGTTAAATTCATTATGCGGATTATATTTTTGCCGCAAATTTACTACAATTGCCCGGATATTAGAATTGTTTTATTCCTTGTAAATAAAAAAAGGTATTGATTTCAAAATCAATACCTTTTTTTATTTAAGAGAAAGATTAAACTAGTGTTTAACTTCTGTAGTAGTGGTAGTTGCTTTTACAGTAGTGTCTTTAACTGTAGAATCTTTAACAACAGTATCAACGCCAGCTGTATCAGTAACGATAGTTGATGAATCAGTAACAGTTGTATCAGTACCATCTGCTGTTTTATCTGAACCGCCACAAGCAGCAACTGTTAAAGATAAAGCGATAGCTAAGAAACCTAATTTGAATGCATTTTTCATAATAATATTTGTTTTAGGGTTAATAAGTACTATTAATACCTGCAGATTGAAAAGGTAACCCTCAAAATTGGATATAATAAAAAAGGTCTTTAAGAAATTAATCTTAAAGACCTTTTTTATTATAAGTAAAGTTAGACTAGTGTTTAACTTCTTCTGTAGTTGTAGTAGCTTTTACAGTAGTATCTTTTACTGTAGAATCTTTAACAACAGTATCAACACCAGTAGTGTCAGTAACGATAGTAGAAGAATCAGT